>JAHIRL010000104.1 GCA_018818755.1 Patescibacteria group bacterium | reverse complement strand
CAAAACATAGATCAAAAAGACTTTGAAAAAACTCCAATCACCCCCTTGCAATTAAAATAGAAATGTGGTATTATATACATGCTGAAGAAGAAAGAAAACCTCGGTTTTCAATCCTCTCCGGCACCGCCTCTTTCTTCCGTTTGACCCTCACGGGCCAGATGTCAGGAATCAGGCACTCGCTCCTTAACATTTTACTTCGGTAATTTGTTCACGAGCCGTTTCTTCCCGTTTTGGTCTCCGGACCCAAACCTGAAGAGACAGCCATTTCCTTTTCTTAGCCCTCGGGTTAAGTTGAGAATTTGGCATCGCTTCTGTTTTAGATCTTCGGACTAAGGCAAAAGCACCTCACCTTTTCCTTCTGGCGCAAGCCATTAAGGATTAGGTATCTGCCTCTTTCTTTTCCGGTTTCGGCCGCTAAAGATCAGGCTCTCGCCTCTTCTTTCTAAGCTTCGGCTTTCAAAGATCAGGCTCTCGCTTCTCTCTTTCTGGCGCAAGCTTCCAAGAGACAAGCACCCTTCGGTATCTCTTTGATAGACTTGTTCTATCGGGACCTACCCCAAAGGCAGACCGCCATATCTTTTCTTTAAATGATTGACGGTCTGTTTTTATATATCTATATTTTAGGCATGGAAGATCGATACCAAAAGCTCAATCGCGAACAGAAGCAAGCCGTGGACGAAATATATGGTCCGGTTATGGTAGTGGCCGGCCCCGGAACAGGAAAAACAGAGCTACTCAGTCTGCGGGTCGCCAACATTCTCCAAAAAACCGATGCCCTGCCATCAGGAATCCTCTGCCTCACTTTTACAGACAGTGCCAAAATCAACATGATCAAGCGTCTCACAGGTCTTATTGGTCAGGAAGCATACAAGGTTGCAATTCACAGTTTTCATAGTTTTGCTTTAGAGATAATGGAGCAAAATCCCGAGTATTTCTACAAAGGTGCCCGATTTCAAGCCGTGGATGATCTCACCAGAATCGAGATCCTTGAGGAAATTTTCGAAAATATGGATCACATAAACCCACTTAGCGGATACGCCGATGGTCAGGGTTATGTGTTTATGAGAGATGTGATTAGCAAGATTGGTGAATTGAAAAAAGAAGCCATCAGCCCCCAAGATTTCAGCAAACAAATCCAGATCGAAAAAGAATTTATTGAACAAGCCAGCGAGATCACTAAAGAGCATTTCCTTGAGCGAATGAGCATCAAATTGATGCCGCAGTACGAAAGGCTCCTTTCTCAACTCCAAACCCTCAATAATTCTCACCCCATCACAGAAGCTCTAAATCTGGCAGTATCAGAGGCAATAGACATAAACAAGACCAAGCCAATTACTAGCTGGAAAGATAAATATCTCACAAAAAACTCCCAAAACCTCCAAGTACTCAAAGATCTCAAAAATTTTGATAAATACCTCGCCCTCGCCAACTTTTACGAAGAATATCAGCAAAAACTCAAGGAGAAAGGATTGATTGATTTCGACGACATGATAATGGACACAATCTCCGCCATCCAAACAAACGATGAGCTAAAATTCAACCTTCAGGAAAAATACCAATTTGTTTTGGTAGATGAATTTCAGGATACAAACGGATCGCAAATGAAACTCGTGGATCTTTTGCTAGACTCGCCCGTCCATGAAGGTAGGCCCAATATCCTCACAGTAGGGGACGATGATCAATCTATCTACAAATTTCAAGGCGCAAACCTCGGCAATATCCTGGAATTCAAGGAAAAATACACCAATGTTTTACAAGTGGTCCTTAGCGCGAATTATCGATCCAACCAAAGAATCCTCGATTATATTCGCACAAAAATAATCAAAGGAGATGAAAGACTGGAAAAACGCTACCCCGAAATGTCCAAAGAACTCAGAGCAAAAAACGAGAAAATCTCAGACGGAGAAATAGAGATAAGCAGTTTTAATACCCAGATGAACGAATTTTATGATCTCGCTCAGAAAATCACAAAAGAACTGGAACAAACCCCCGCCGACGAAATAGCTGTAATCGCCAAAAAACACAAAACCCTGGAACTCGCCGCAAAGGTGCTAGATCATTACGGCATTCCTGTAAATTACGAACGCAAAAAGGATGTATTTGAACAACGCCTCGTAGCTCAAGTAATCACAATCCTAGAGTTTTTAAGCACCCTCAATCGCAAAAACGAAATAGATTCAGACCATCTGTTACCCGAAATCCTCAGTTACAGCTTTTGGGGCATCCCTCGCATGGAAATTTGGAACATCTCCCGCACAGCCTATTCCAAAGGCAGCTACAAAGATCAAAAACTCTGGTTGGAGATTATGCAAGAAAGCGAAAATCCGGACATCCGCAACATCGCAACTTTCCTAATATACCTCGCCGCCGACCTTCCCGAACTATCAGGTGAAGAAATTATCGATTACATCACCGGCATAAAGGAATTTAAGGCCGACGATTTTAGTTTCAAAAGCCCTTACAAAAAATATTACTTTTCAGAAGAAAAATTAAAAAACTCGATGGACGAATACATCTCTTACCTAAACGCCCTTCAGTTTTTCGTAGGCTCCATTCGCGACTACAGCAAAAAAGAAATGATCAAAGTTGAAGACATTATCCGATTCGTCCAACTTCACAAAAAACACGGGGTAAAACTTTTTTACACAACCCCAATCAGCACCAAGGAACAAGCCGTAAAATTGGTCACAGCCCACAGCTCAAAAGGCCTGGAATTTACTAATGTCCACCTAATCTCCTGTACTCAAAACGAATGGGCCCGCGGCGGCAGTTCAAAGATCTCCTTCCCATCATCCATGCCCATTGGCCGTAGCAAAGAAGAAAGTGATGACCGCCTCCGCCTATTTTATGTAGCCATGTCTCGTGCCAAGCAAAACCTCACAATAAGCTTCCATAAATTTGATGACAAAGAAAAAGAAATCTCACCGATGGAATTTTTAGCCTCAGACCAAGCCCAACACATCGACCAGGAAGATCCGAGCAAACTCGCAGAAATTCTCGAACTAAAATTTGGTCTCTCAGATTTTAAGCCCCACCAAGCCGAAGAAAAAGATTACCTCAAAACTCTTACCGAAGATTACCAACTTTCCGTAACCCATCTAAACAATTTCCTGAATGTAGCAGATGCCGGCCCCCTATACTTTTTTGAACACAACCTTTTGCGCTTCCCCGAAATGATCTCCCGCCCCGCCGCCTATGGTTCCGCCTGCCACGATGCGATAGCCGCTCTCTGCAAAGAATATAAAAAAACCGAAAAAATCCCCGACCTTTCCCGCTTCCTCCAGATCTTTGAAGAAGAACTGCGCTCCCAGCGCCTCAGCCCTAAAGATTTTCAAAAAGCTCTCAAACAAGGAGCAGACGAACTTAGCTTCTACTACGAAAACCTAATCAAAGAGCTAGACCCACAAGACAAAATAGAACTAAACTTCCGCGACCAAAATGTCCACATAGAAGGAGCTCACCTTTCCGGAAAAATCGACAAAATGCACATAAACCCTGAAACCCTCGAAATAGAAGTAACAGACCTCAAAACCGGCAAACCCCTGGAAGACTGGAATCGAAACCAAGGCTACGGCGAGCTAAAAGCCTGGAAATACCGCAACCAACTAATGTTCTACAAACTTCTAATAGAAAATTCCCGCGAATACAGCGCCTATCGCATGAATAGGGGACTACTGGAATTCATCGCTCCCAACCAAGACCACCAATTCATCAAACTTTCACTAGAAATCCATCCCCAAGAACTCGAATACTTCAGAAAACTAATCGGCATCGTCTACCAAAAAATCAAAACCCTCGACTTCCCAGACACAAGCCAATACAGCAAAGACAAGCATGGCATCAACGCCTTCATGGAGGATTTGATCAATGGCGAGGCATAAAAAAAACCGGATCCCATACTGCACACATAAGGAACCCGGCTTTCAATTTGTTTAGTCACGTTCTCTTGGAGGTTTTGCTTCGTTAACAACGATGTTTCTTCCTTTGAAGTCAGTCTCGTTCAAGGCTTCTACAGCCTTGTCAGCATCCTCATCGTTCACGTAAGTAACGAATCCAAATCCTCTAGATCGTCCAGAAAATTTGTCTTTTAGGATAATTGCTTCTTCTACCTCACCATACTCGGCAAAGAGTGCTTGCAATTCTTCATCAGTAGTAGCCCAATCAAGGTTTCCTACGAATAATTTTTTAGCCATTTGTAAAAAATTAAGTAATAGTTCGAACTTCGCTGACCATGTAATGTTCGAAACAGTGTGCACCTTGAACCTACATACTAACAAAATTCTACTCAAATATTAGCACAATCCCCAAAATAAGCAAGCTATTCTACAAGTTCCACAGAAATCTCCTCAGAATACTCCCCACAAGCTCCACCCAGATACTCACAAACCCTTACATAATAAGTCCCATTTCCATCAAAAGCACTAAGCTCAGCAGTCCTTGTAGCAGAATCACTTTGGTAATTATATGTATCTCCCTCATCCCTTCCAGGATATGTCGCACCTGGAGTCTTAGACCAAACTAACTTAAATCCATTATCACTTGTCCCTTCGAGACCCCAAGTTACAGTCCAATCCCCATTATCAACCAAAGAAGTGAATTCAACATCGCCAGCATCATCCTCGCCAGCATCATCCTCGCCAGCATCATCCTCGCCAGCATCATCCTCGCCAGCATCATCCTCGCCAGCATCATCCTCGCTACCATCAACATCACCCTCCAACTCCACTTCAATCTCATTCGAATAAACTCCACATTTTCCTCCTAAATACTCACACACCCTCACATAATAAGTCCCACTACCATCAAATGCAGATAGCTCAGAATCCCTCACTGCGGCATCACTATAATAATTATACTTATCCCCATTTCTCAAAGGATAAGTCGGCCCCTCATTCATAGACCAAACCACTTTAAATCCCTGTGAGCTATAACCATCAATAGTCCAAGAAACCTCTCCATCACCATCATTCTGTATTTGCAACGAATTTACCTCTCCACTTTGGGAAACTTCTCCCTTAAGCTTCATGTAGGTATTTGTTGCTTTAGTTTTTTTCTTGGCCTTAATTCTCCAAACTATTTCCGCCATCTCACCTCTGGTAATTTTTTTATCGAGAGAATCAACAGAAGTCGGAATAGCCGCCAATGTCTCCAAAGACTTTACATACTGCTCATACCAGACAGCAGGATCACCACTGGCAGATTCTAACCTAAAAGCCTCAGCAACAACCTTACTGGCCTCGGCAAAATTTATTTCTCTGTTTGGTCTGTAAAATCCATCGTCATACCCCTTAATCAAACCAAGGGTTTGAGCCTTACAAACATAAGGGGCAAACCACTCATCTTTCACATCATTAAAGCAATTTTTATTATTTGAAACATCATATCCGTAAGATTCCATTACAATTTTCAAAAATTCAGCTCTATTGATAGTTCTATGTGGTTTAAAATCACCATCATCATAGCCCTCAACCACTCCAGTATCTTTCAAATACTTAACAGCCTCATAGCTTTCACTGGAAGAACTCACATCCCCAAAAAGCGCAGCCTTCTCGGCATACATTGCAGAAACTCCCACGGAGTTCAGCAGAACCAATGCAAGCGCACACACTAGTGAAATAATTCTCAACTTGTTCATAAATAAGGGGTTAAATATATACACCACCATTCTAACCGATAAAAGCAAAATAAAAAAATTGAATTCCATGGGGAGAATGCTAAACTCCAAAAATGAAAAAATTTACCGAAAAAAGAAGTACAGATGCATATAGACAGATAGCCAATCCTGAAAGAAGGATTCTTGAGATCATAAAGGATCAGGGAGGAATAAACAGCTCAATGGCCTTAGTGCTTGCTGATATTCCCATGGAAGAAGGAGAGGCCATAATCCAAAAATTGCAGAAAGAAGGAGCTATCTCACTAGAAAAATTCATAAACATAGGCACCAGATTGGAGAGTTACCGATGCCAGATAAACGATGAATTTGTACCAACAAAATCGAGTACTAGAGGTATTCAAACTATAAAAGACCTACTTAGCACCTTTGCCAAAAAAATCTCCACTACAAAAAACTCTCAATAAATTTAGCAATCCGTAGTAAACTGCTACACATGAAAACCCTCAACAAAGAACAAAAAGGAGAAGCACTAATCCTATTGGAAACCTTAATGTATTCGCTCTTTCCGATAATAGTCGCCCACTCCACCAAAATTCTCCCACCAATACTTTTCGCCGGCCTAAGCACCATCACGGCATCAGTCACACTCCTACTCTGGCTCATCTACAAAAAACAGCTCCCCACACTACTCCACAAAGAAACCATAAAATACAGCCTCGGAGTAACATTATTTATAATCATTCTTCCCTCAATTTTTATTTTTACAGGAGCCAGCCAGACCTCGGGTATCAACACAACAATCCTGCTTCAAACAGAAATTCTCTTTACCTTCCTAATCTATAGCTTTCTCAAACTCGAAAAAATTACCCCCAAAAAAATCCTTGGCTCCATAATAGTATTCTGCGGCACAACTGCAATAGTTTACAACGGCAAACTCCAAATAAACCTCGGCGATCTGCTAATAATCGCCGGAACCCTCTTTTACCCCTTCGGAAACTACTTTGCCAAACGCGCCCTGCAAACGGCTCCACCATCAACAATACTTTTTATCCGCAGTCTGCTCGGAGGCTTAACCCTCATCTTCATCAGCCTACTTTTTGAGGGGCCAATAAGTGATAGCAAACCCCAACTTCTCAAATATTGGCCACTATTTATAGTCAATGGAATATTCATCTACCACTTCTCCAAAATTCTTTGGTATGAAGGCATCAAGCGCATAGACATCAGCAAAGCCATCCCCATGAGCACCGGTGGCTATCCTGCCTTTAGTCTTATTTTTGCAATCATCTTCCTGCACGAAATCCCCTCAGTTTATCAATGGGTCGGCTTCACACTAATTATTGCCGGAATTTTTCACAAACAAATGGTTTTAATACACCCTTTTATGGATGGTAATGGCAGGACTACCCGTTTGGCTACTAAGATCTTGCTGGCTAAGTTAGGTTTAAATACTTTTAAACTTTTT
>JAHIRL010000103.1 GCA_018818755.1 Patescibacteria group bacterium | reverse complement strand
TTCAATTTTTCACAGTTCCCAATTCCGTAGCAACAGGTTCCTCAATCATGCCCCAAAAAAAGAATCTGGATGTAGCCGAACTTATGCGCGCCCGCGCCGCCACAGTTGTAGCCTGCAAAAACGAGATGACAATGAACCTCCTAAACAAAGTATCCGGATACCATAGAGACGGCCAAGAAATAAAAAGACCACTCTTTCTCGGCTTACGCTACACAGAAATGAGCCTTAAAGTCGCAGAAATCCTAATAAAAAGTCTTAAACCAAACGAAAAAGAACTACTAAACGATATGAGTCCCGAGCTTTTCGCTGCCCACATGGCCTTTGATATGGTTAAAAAAGGTTCATCCTTCCGTGACGCATATGTAGAAATTGGCAAAAATCTGGACAAGATCACCATAGACAAGGAGCAAATCGTCAAAATGCTCAAAGAATCAAAACATCAAGGAGGAACAGGAAACCTACAATTGGATAAATTACTGAAAGAAATCAAGAAGCTATCCTAAATTTTTGACCTTAAACCAAAAAAAGTCCACAAAAGCGCTTGCCCTTGATAAAGGGTTAACAAATAATGATCAAAAAATCCCACGACAAAGATCAACGCCCAAAAAGCTAACAATAAAGCCTTAAAAGATTTTGAATTCTTATTTTTTACAATATCCCAAAAAGACCAGAGCAACAAAGCGCAAAAAGAAAGACCCATCAAAACACCTCCCTCAGCAAAAATCAATAAATACAAATTGTGCACCGGCTGAAAGTTCCAAGGCAACAGCTCAATGTCCGTATAGTTTTGCATTTGTGCAGTAAAATTTCCCAAACCAACTCCATTCCAATTATCAAAAATCATCGCAAACGCAATCTTATGAAAAAGTTCTCTCTCAAGGACATTTTCAGAATCCATCAACAACAATCTGCCCACAAAAAAATCCTGCAAATCAAATACCACAATAAAAAACAGCACAGAGACCAAAGCTAAAAGTAAATATTTAAACTTAATTTTCACCCCTCCTAAAGCATAAACAAAAACCCCAGCAGAAACTCCACCAATCAAAGCCGATCTCGAAAAAGTTAGCAACAAAGCCACACTTAAAAGTACAAGCACAGCCGTATAAATAAGCCTCGCACCTTTCCACAAATACAGAGCAAGAAAAATCCCAAACACACAATAAACAGCCAGAACATTTGGATGAGGAAAAGTGCCATAAGCCCGTAAAACACTATCGCCAAACAAAGAAACTTTAGAAACTCCAAGCATAGAGCCAGAAATTAAAGGCTCACCCAAAAAACCAAAACCAAGAGAACCACCCAGCACAAACTGAAAAATTCCAATCACAGCAGACACGCAAATCCCAAACAACAAGACCTCAAAAATTCGCACAATCTTCAAAAACCCACTATTCAAAAGTAAAAGCAAAGCTCCCCACTCCACAAATCTCAACAAATAAAGCAGACCATTCCACGGCAAAAATACTGTCACAAAAAACAATCCTAGCAACAACAAAAAAACTGGATCCCTAAACCTAACCATAGCCTCCACTTTTTTCCCCAAAACAAAAGCAAAACCCATAAATAAAAACCCAATCAACAAAAACAAATCCCCAAGATACAAAAACTGGCTCAAATAAGGACTAAAAAATCCACTTCCAAAATACTCGGGACTAAAAAGCAAAGTCTTCACCTGAAAAGGCAAAAACAAAAAGAAAGCATAAAAACACATTCGTGAAAGATTAACAAAACTAACCCTTTTCACAAGTCTCCATATTGCTATAAAACAGCGTCCAATCATAAGCGAATTTTACTCCTCTTCCCCATCATCCGCCACCTTCACCTCATTTATATAGCCCTCGGGAGGCAAAAGTTCAGTAATCAGATTTTGCGCCTCACCAAGCCCACTTTGATAAGCTCCACCATCATCAGCTTCCCCAATAACCCCAGCAAAAAGATCCTTATAATAGTAATAGGAAGTCACTGGAAAACTTTCAGCATAACCAATCTGCGAAGCAAACACCCCATATATCGGATGAGCCAACTGGTCCTCAATCATATCCCTTCGAGAAGTAATTTTTTTAGTTTTATCAAAATAATCCTCCAAAATCTCCTTGGACGTCAAAAAAGTCAAAAATTCCCAGGCAAGATCGGGGTATTCACAATTGCGCGACACGGTCTCTACAAAATAATTAGCATAAGTCACCCGCTTATCCTGAGAAGTTTTGGGATCTTCCAGTTGCGGAATAGGCGCAATCCGAATATCACTTTTGCCAATAGTCCGCTTTCCCTGACCATCCAAAACCTTCATTTGATTTACAATATCATCATAAAGATAAGAAAAACCAATAATCATAGAAACTTTACCCTCCGCAAACGCACTTACCTCCTTCTCCTCGGAATCCGGCATCACAACATATTGATCCCAAGCAAAATAATCCTCCTTTGGATCAGCAAAGCTCGCAAAAAGCTTCAAAGCCTGTAAACCAGGAAAGTTTTTTGATCCTTGGCGAGCCGCAAAAATTGCCTTAGACATATTCTCATTATAAAAATCAAGACCATACTGAAGCATAAGCAAGTACAAAATATCCACACCTCGCTGAATATTATCAGCCCTCCCCATCGCAATACCAGCCACATCAAACTTAGAGCCCGATTCGGAATCACTCATTTTTCGCAACTTGAGAACATCATCCATAATACCATCCCAAGTTTCAGAAGGCCGGCCCTGAGTTGGATACCTATCCTCAAAATGGGCCTTATTGTAATACAAAGCCAAGGTATCAACAGTCATCGGCAAACCATAAATCTGCTGTGCTCCATCGGCATCAACACGCACAAGATCCTCATAAGCCACATCCACAAACAATTGCGCAAAAATATCGGGAGTTCCCTGATCTTCTGGCATCGGAGTAATTTTCCCTAAATTAGAAGCAAACCATGTATTTTGCATAGAAAAAATATCAGGGCCTTCCCCCTCAGCCATTTCATCCAGAATAGTATTTTCATATTCCTTAAAATCTGAAAACATTCGATAATTAATCTTCAAGCCCGGATGCGTCGCTATAAACTGGTTGATATAGGGATCCATTACATCAGTACCATCAAAAACCTTGTAATAAGTAAGCTCAATATCATCATAACGCGTAGCCTGTGGGCCTACATCTTTTGTGCGACAAGCAGACAAAGAAAAAGTTAAAACAAACAACAAGCATACCGAAAGGATTTTTTTAAACATCATAGGAGGGTTAAAGCTTAAGACGAACAACATTTGCGATCACAAGTACTACAATCACTAGCCTGAAAATGCGAAACATTTAAGCGTGAAACCTTAGTAGATTCACACTCAAGACAGGACAAATCACCATAACTTGTATCCTGATAAAAAATCGCCCCACATTTATTACATTTGTATTGCAAAACAGGCATAATGTTCGTTTAGATCCGGTGCCAATTATAGTGGATGGGGGCGAAAT
>JAHIRL010000102.1 GCA_018818755.1 Patescibacteria group bacterium | reverse complement strand
TAATTTAGGGTTTTTAAATTCTTCCTCCATTCTATGAAATGTCGGAGCAACCGAAAAAAATTCTTTATAACCATTGAGGTCAAAAAGCTTGGCCAAATCCAGCCAATATTCTTTGATGGATTCAAGCCCGCCTTCTCTAAATTGCTCCCGAATAGGGGAAAATCCAAATCGGAACATGTTAGGAGCGGTTTCCCCGCCCAATTTTGCCATTTCCAGCAAGTCCGGCCTCAGCTTGTCATCTCTAAATTCTTCTCTAATCATGGGGAATCCCCTGAAGATTTTACCATCTTTAGATAAGCTAAATTTCAAAAGCTTTATCAAGTCCGGCCTCAATTTATCATCCTTAAACTCTTCGTCTGCGTTAGAGTGACAAATAGAAAGCAAAATGCCGGTGTCCTTGCCTGCAAATTCAGCAATTTCCAGCAAAGTCGGCCTTAGTCTGTCATCCTTAAACTCTTCCTCTAGGAATTCCCACCATAAATAAGGCATAGAACTCTCCTTCATTTCACCATATTTCACAAATTTAATCAGATCTTGCCAATAACCTCTCACAGCCTCATAACCGCCACTCTTAAATTCCTCTATCACCGGTGAGAGGCCATATTCAATCAATAGTGGCGCGTCTTCTCCGGCATCATCAATCATCTCCCGCAAATCCCGCCAATTTTCTCTGATAGCCTCATAACCGCCCCTTCTAAATTCTTCCGCAAAGCTTAGAAAAATATGATCAAAGACAAGTAAAGAATAAGGCCCCATATCATCCGCCATATCAATAAGGTCATCCCAATCATCTTCAATCGCCTCATATCCACCTAGAAAAAACTTTTCACCAATTACAACAAAAGCATATTGAATTAAAAGCCAATAATAGTTGCCAGCGGACTTAATCATTTTTTTAACACCACCCAAAGACTCTTTAACAGCTTCAAAACCCCCTTTTCTCAAAATATTTACAAGCGCTAGGGGATATAATGGGGAATCGAACTTAAAAAGCTCAGTATCGTGCTGATATTTTATTAACTTGATTAGCTCCGGCCTCACCCTGTCGTTCTTAAAATCCCCCTTAATAAAAGAGAATTCATTGTCAAAAAAGAGCTCAGCACCCCCACGATAGTTATTATCCGCTCTTGAATCCTCGAAGATCAACGCCACCTTGATTAAATCCAAAACCAGATCAGGTCTGGCACTAAGAACCTCTTGAATCTCAGGATAATCGTACATCAACACCTGTTCCGATGTATAGCTCCCCCTGTCATTACAATTCAATAACTTGGCAAGCTCTTTAGTTTTCTTCTTCAAAAATTTTTCACTCTCCTCACTAAACTCCTTCCTCTCCCCCCGAAACTCCTCCATCGCCTTCTCCCTTTTCTTCCCCAAACCTTCAACCTCACGCTTTAGGTTTTTTTCTTCTTCAGTCTGCCCGCTTGCTAACTTTTCATTTTTCCCCATGGCATAAATACAAATATATCGTACCATTATACCAAAAAACGCCCCTTTTGAAAAGCTCAAACCTTCCAAAATATCCCTATTTTTCCCTCTTCAACTCCGCCTCGATAAATCCATCCAACTCACCATCAAAAACACTGTCCGGATTTTTCTCCTCATAATTGCTCCTATGATCTTTGACCATTTTGTAGGGATGCAAAACATAACTGCGAATCTGGTTTCCCCAGCTCATTTCCTGCTTCTCGCCCCGCAAATCCGAAATCTCCTCGGCCTGCTCCTTCATCATCATATCCGCCAGCCTCGCCCTCAACACCTTCATGGCCTGCTCCTTGTTTTGCAGCTGACTGCGCTCATTCTGGCACTGCACCACAACTCCGGTCGGCACATGAGTAATCCGCACAGCAGAATCGGTAGTATTCACGCTTTGCCCGCCATGTCCGCCGGCTCTAAACACATCAACTTTTAAGTCATCCTCATTAATCACAACCTCATCATCCTGATCAATCTCCGGAATAATATCCACCAGCGCAAAAGAAGTCTCCCGCGTACTTCCCGAATTAAAAGGCGACAATCGAACCAGCCGATGCACCCCGGCCTCCCCCTTCAAATATCCGTAAGCAAATTCCCCACTAATTTCCAGCGAACAACTCTTAATCCCAGCCTCATCCCCCAAAGATTTCTCCAAAATCTCCGCCTTAAACCCCATCCTCTCGGCATATCTCAAATACATCCGAAGTAACATCTCCGCAAAATCCTGCGCATCCGTCCCCCCTGTTCCCGCATGTACACTCAAAATCGCATTATTATGGTCATATTTCCCGCTCAAAAAAGTGCTAATCTCCAATTTTCTCCACCTCAGTTCCAACGCCGCTACCATCTCCCTAAACTCATCAGCACTTTTGGGATCCTTCTCCGGATGAATCTCCGGCAACAAGTCGAGCAATTCGGAAACCTCCCCATTTATCCCCTCCCAAGTCTCAATCAGCTTAGCCAAATTAGCCGCTTTCTGGCTGATCTTCTGGGCCTTATCGCTATCATCCCAAAAACCCTCCGCCTGCATTTCAGCATTCAGCCCCACAACTTCCTCCCGCTTAGCAGGCAAATCCACATTCGCCAAACCCTGCTCAATAAGCGCCTCAATCTCCTTCAGCTTTTCCTTTATTTCATGCATGGGCGAAGTATAGCAAAAGTCCGATAAAGGTTTTAGCTATTTTCCTTCAATTTGCATATTAAGCTTGGAGTTACTCCTCGCCTGATCAAACCCCACACGACTCTCAAAAACAAAGAATTGTTGAATTGCAGCGGTACTAGGTGTGCCACTACCATTATTTTCTTCCATAAAATTAAGAGGCAATCCTCTTGCAATAAGATTATTGGCAATTACCCCACGACCATCAATATATCTAAGAAATTTTCCTTCAACTTCCCTAACGATAGGCCGACCATATCTTTCAAAACCAATAACCTCAAAGGCATAATAGTTCGGAACATAGGCAGATCCTTCCCCATCATAGCCATTCAAATCTCCCAAATAGCGCGAAAGTGCTCCGGCACACAAAACATTACCCATTTTTAAATCTTTCGGATTAATAACTTCCATGTATTTAGCTTCTTCTCCACAACCCTCGATTGTAGGTATGTCCATAGGAGCTTTTTTCTCAAGTAAATCTATGGTCCTTAAAAGAGCATAACCATCCAGTTCCCTTCTGCAAACTGATTTTGGCATTGGTGCTCCCGCAAATTGTCGATTTGGGTCGTTTATGATTTGTTGATCATCATAGCTTTTATCAGCAAGTAATCGCAAAAAAACAGCCATTGAATCTGAGTAAGCCTGAACATTTGCAGACTCTCTCCCCTTTAGATTTGAGGAGACTTCTACCAATTCATTCCCCCTTTTTACTAATCTATAAGTACTCATAAAAAAACGATTAGATAGTTAACAAGATGTTGCATTCTGACAGGATTAACGAAAAATGTCAAGGCCAAAGTTTCTAATGACACTCCCCCCATAAATCTATATATTATGACCATGTCCACCGCCCGCAAAATTCTCTCAAACACAGTAGCCCAGCTCATCGGCAAAGTATTCATGGCTTTTCTTGGTTTGGCAGTGGTCAAAATCGCCACAAACTACCTCTCACAAGACGGATACGGGCAATACATTGTCGTTTACGAATTTTTGGCTTTCTTTGGGATCGCAGCGGATCTCGGACTTTTCACCATAGCTGTAAAGGAAATGTCCTCCGATGAAAAAAAGATCCCCCAAATTATCGGAAATATCCTTTCACTAAGAACCTTCCTCGTGGCCGCCAGTATGACTTTGGCCATCATCGCAGTTTTCGCCATCCCCAAGTACCAAAACACCCAAATCCCGCTAGGTGTAGCC
>JAHIRL010000101.1 GCA_018818755.1 Patescibacteria group bacterium | reverse complement strand
GTCGTTATAGTCTTCCATGTTATCAAGAAGCCCGTGTTTTAGTGCAACTTCTTCGTCCAAAATACTTCTATCCTTGCTTGTATCAATTTTGGCTTCTATTTTGAATGTGCCTTTTTTCTGGATAATTTTAACTTTTTCCTTGGTACCAATTATTTCTTTTCCAGTGAATTGCTTAATATTTTTTTCAGCAATGTTGCCAAACATATCTTTGGCTATTCTTACGCCTTTTTCCGGGCTTTGAACTTTTACGCCTTCGATTCTTTCCAACCTTTTGCGGAGCGGAGCCAGATTTGCTATTTGCACTCCAAGACCTGCTCTAGCGTTGATTTCTAAGAGAACTGGGCCGCTGTTCTTGTCTATTGCGATGTCCACTGCCAGGTATCCGAGGTTTGTTATTAGCTGAATTTTTGAGGCTATGTGGAGGATTTCGTTCCAGAATGGAATTTTGAGGCCTTTTATTGATCCCAGGTCGTTTGGTATTTTTTCTATAATTTTGTTTTTCTGGGTTATGTAGGTTACTTCTCCTTTTGCAATGTCTATGCCTACACCTAGTGCTCCAAGATGTAGATTGGCTTTGCCTTCGGATTCTTTTGTGGGGAGGCGTAGCATGGCCATTACAGGAATTAAGTTGTGAACGACTACTCTTATATCCGGAAGGCCCTCGTACGAATATTTGCTCAGGAGGTCGTCTGCTACGATGTATTGTTCAAAGAAAGCCGTGTCTGCAATATTAGAGATTGAAAAGCGGCCATCTATAATGTCGTCTATGTGATTTTTTAGGTCTTCTTTGTCTAATTCTTTTCCGCTTGCCGTCACCCAATGTCTTCCGATTTTTTTAATTACAGGAATAATTCCTTCACCTCCGTAGCCATTATTCGGTTTTATTACAAAGCTTTCAGGCAAAGTATTGAAATCAAATTTTTCAAGTTCGATGTGCTCTTTGATAGATCCGTAAAGTTTGGGGACGGGGATTTCTCTGGCTGCCAAAAACTGCTTGGTTTTAATTTTATCGTCAGCAAGTTTGATGGCTTTTTTTTGATTGTAGGGCCGGATATATAAAAGATTCCTTGCGTTTATGCCTAAAATGCCTTTATTGCTAAATATCATAGTTTATTCTTCTTCAATATGTCTTAAAACTTCTCTAAATCTAATATGTTCCATAAGCCTAAGGCCGGTCCATTTCCCCAGGATTAGATTTATTATTAGAAATACGAAAATAGTTTCCGGATATGTGATTAGTACATCTTTTAGAAAATCCATTTGGATTGTACCAATAATTAAATTTATTTCTCCTCCTGCGAAAAAGTAGGCTGTTATTGAAACCACTATTGTTCCAATCATTAAAATTGTCGCTGATGTGAGACCTTTGTCGGTGCGGACGCTGATAAATTTTTCTACAAGTGTGCTGAGTATGAGCATCGGGAAAATTGCCAAAGAGAGAAATTCGGAATCAAACAGTTCCAGGTATGTACTTAAACCTAGGATTAGAAAAAGCACAAGTGAGACAAATGTGATAATTATTGCCATTTTTGGGATGAACAGCATTCGTATTTTCTTAAGAATTGGTCTGGATAGTGCTCCAACCCCAATGGCCGCCAGTAGAGTCAGAAGTCCTGCGGGGAGACCGATTATTAAGAAGGATAGTGTGATAATTGATGGAGTATAAATCCCGAAAGTCGTAATGCCTACAACTTGTTTCATAAATGTAACTACTGTGGCAATTACTGGGAGTAGGAGGAGGAGGGCGATTGTATTATCAGGAATCCCCTGCCCTACAAGATCGTTTAAAAAGTATGACATGAAATTCCATGGTCGTAGTTTTCCGGTTTCTTTAGTTAGGATTAAATATTCGTAACCATCTTTTTCCAGTGTTTCTATGAGATTATCTTCGTTGAGGCTTTTTATAAGAGGATAAATCGCTGCTTCTTTTGTGATTATTGTGTTCTTTGGGCGGATGAGGTCGTTTTGTCGCTGTATTCTTTTTATTGCTGAGGTCGGTTCATCTTCTATCGTTACTACTGTTTTTTGGGATACATAAATGTTTAGATCTGTTTTCTTTAAAAATCTTGAGAGAGCATTTAGGCCGGCATTTTCTTTTGTCCAGATTGTAATTTGGCTGGCTTTTTGGAGATATTGGGCATTTTCTGTGAGTTTTTTTGTAAGGATTTCTTCAGAAATAAATTCTGTTGCGCTACCATAACTATCTAGAACTTTTATGTATACACCTTCGTGTAGGGCGTAATCTTTTAGAATTTTAATTCTTTCCTCGACTTCAGATTGATCGGTGAGCAGGAGGATTAGTTTCCTGTAAACAAAAACTTCCTCTTCTGTTATTGATTCATTCTCTCCGG
>JAHIRL010000100.1 GCA_018818755.1 Patescibacteria group bacterium | reverse complement strand
CCTCGTCTCTGTAAGATCCTGGGGCAACATCAGATTCATCATAAAGTTCAATTTCAGTTGTTCCACGAACCGCAACAATTCGCAATTCATCAAGATAATCATCTCGCTCATCTTCATCACCAATCACTTTAAACCTAACCGCCATTTCTTCATCATCCGCAGGCTCAAAAGTTGAGCTAGGGCTAAAGCTAATATTTGTAATGTGATCGTTGCTAATTGAAATGTTTGACGAGTCATCAACCTCAACAGCCAATTCCTCAACAGTTACACCATATTCATTTCGGCCAACCAATGTAGCATAATATGTTCCCTCACTAACTTCGCTTCCAGAATCGTTTTTCCCATTCCATGTAGCCGTATGATCTGATCCAGAAGAGTACTCATCATCGTCAAATTCATTAAATCCACGGATCTGATCGTCAGATTTTCTGATTTCAAAAGTGATATAAGAGCTATTTGTGTTTGTAAATTCAAACACACAATCCTCAGCACCTGGATCAAAAGTTTCTGGAGTAACAGTAAAATCTGTAAAAGCAGGTTTACTTGCATTACCATAGGCTACTACTAAAGTTTTCTCTTGCTCAAGCTGAGTGTATCCAGTTTTTGTGGCCACAAGCTTCACCTTATAGTTTCCTGGTTCCGCAAGTTTATTAATATATTCTCCATCCCAAATTACGATCTGTGAACCACTAACCGCAGGAGTAGAAATAGTCGCACTCTCAACAAGGTCATTATTGAAATCATAAACATAAAAGTACAAAGAATCAGGCGCTTCGCTAAGTGTATAGCTAACTTCAAGGTTTTCATCATCTCCACTATCAGAAGGATCAAACCCAGTTGCAGGATTAATCTCAAAAGCACTAATGCTCCATGATGGATTATTATCCACTCCCAAAGTCACAGTTCCGTCGCTGTCATCAAAAATCACATTGGAACTTGGAGTTCCCGCAGTATCTGCGACTTGTGATGTGGCAGCAAATTCAATATCAGTAGTTCCGGCTGTAACGCTCAAAACTTCAAACTTTAAATTGAATAGATCATAGTTTCCGCTAGTCAAAGCACTACTTCCCGTCCAAGTTACACTAACAACTCCAGTTACAGAATCATCAACAACCGTATTTGCAGACGACATTGCCGAATCCAAATAAGTTATTCCATTGTAATCAAGATCAGTTGAATCATAATTGAAAACCAGGCTCATGCTCTTAACATCTGAAAAACTCTGCCCACTCACCGGAATGGCAAAAATATCGCCAACTTCAGTATCCTGGCTTGCAGCAACAGGGCCAACCTTCACAGTTTCACCATTGGCAAACGCCACAGGCAGACTTACGAAAATACTTGCCAAAACAACCGGTACAAGCAGTAGTTTTGCAATTAGACTTTTTAGATGCATCATAATAATTGAGATTAAATGTTTACGCCTAAATATAGGCAATAATTAAGTAGGAGTACCTTTTACACCAATAGAGTAAAATATGTCAAGCCTTTTCAAGCAAAAACATCGTTCCTTCCTCATTCATTAATCTCTCTCCATCTCTCTGTACAGGCCGCGGCCACTCTAAACCCTGATCATAACTCCCCACAGTATAGGCCGTCCCGTATCTTCCATTCAAAAAATAATAATCATTTCCGCCCCGTTCCGCGCTATCTCCAATTACCAAAATCTCCCGAAAATCGCCTCCAAGTCCCAAAAACTCCCCAAACCTCTTCACCCCATTGTCCTTGTCTGCCCCCGCTGGCACAATCAGCACACCTATCCCGCTATCTCCCACATGAAAGTGCTTTTCATAATCCGGCAACAACTCCTCAAGCGCCTTCACCGCAATTTGGTGCATTGCCGCCGAGTGTTCCCTGGTTTCCTCAATACTCTCTCCATGATTAGCATGCAAAACAATCGGCACCCTATGTTTGCACAAAATACCGCCAAAACCCACAATCCTCGCCGCCAGCAAATCCATCAAATATTCCCTTCCCAAAACATCATCCGGCCACTCATCCTCATAAAATGGAACATACTCGCCCTCCACATACCTATACCCAATCCCCCCATTCTCAGCCACAAAATAAAAGTTCGGCCAAAACTCCTGCCCCTCGCCCTCATTCAAATATTCTTCAAAAACCTCAATCCCATGCAATTTAAAGGAAGCCATTTCCCGCCCCGAACATATCGCCACCGGCACCCTCTTTGCAGTTTCAATCAAAACCCGCGCCATTTTCTCCGAGGGATAATTAACCCCGGGATTGGTTATAGTCCCGTCAAAATCGCACATCACAGCCTTAAATTTCATATTACTTTTCTTTCTTAATAATGCCCCAGTGATAGAAATAAAGCGGCAAGGCCACTAGCAACATCGCTAAATACTGAGCAATATCCCGTTTAAGATCATTCTTATTTCTAAGTTCTCTGTTTATTTCTTCATCAGCTTCACACTGCGCAATCAATTCTTCTTCCTGTACCTTCGACAAATTTGGGTTTTTCTTTTGCTGAACATTCCCATCATATCTATAAAGCAAATTTTGTTCCTCACATTCATAGGGCTTGGTAAATTCGTCGTAAGGCTTAACATCCAAAACATATTTCCTTAAAAATAGGTTAATAAAGCCAATTGTGGAGATAAGGATCAAAACGATAGTAATCGCAGTCACCAAATAGAGATAAATGTGACGAATAAGTTTTCTTTTATCTGACATAAAAACAGGGTTAATGATGACCCCACTTTAACACAAAAATCCCAGTACTAAAATGTTTTCTCCGCCCTAAGCATTAGAGCTTTCTCCCACATCCTCTCCCGCTCACTCAAATACCAGGCCTTCTCCTCCTCGTTCAGATAGGGGATTAGTAAATTCACCAAACTACTACAAGCCTCAACATTATCGGTATAAGCTGTAAAATGCACATTAAACTGAATATATTCAAAATAAATCTGCACCAATTCCTTAATTTTTGGCAACAAATCAAGATCCCCAGACAGTTCAAAATACTCCCGATAAT
>JAHIRL010000099.1 GCA_018818755.1 Patescibacteria group bacterium | reverse complement strand
ACTCCTTACAATCAAAAGAAAAACGCACATCATAGCACTTAAAACAATAAGTACATTCATAAGACTGCTCAGTATAATAGCAATAAGTCAGATCCAAACTGGATTTACAGTACAAAACCCGATAGCAATAACTCAAATCCTCACAACCCGCCATACTCCGACTCATATAACAATTTCTGCACTCCCAAACATCATCCGCATAATCACAATTCTCATTTTGCTTTCCCTGTTGATGAAAATGCGGCGTTTTGCTCTGCAACTCAAAAAGCTGATCAAAAAAAGATTTGCCCCAATCAATCTCAGCCACAGATGCATCCCACTTATCCGAAAACCAATATTCTCGCTTATACACAGGAAATCTCGCCTCCGAAGAATAAGTGGAAATGATCGATTCCCCAGTTGCATCACACTTGCGTTTCTGCCAAATCCCATAAGGCCAATGAGCCAACCGCAATTTCCTCCTACACTCCACGCAACGCGCAGGCTCAGGCACTTGCAACTTTTCATACCTAGAAAAATCCTCCTCGGAAATCTCAAACGATTTTTGACAATCCAAGCAGGTTTTCATAATAGATTATTCAACATCAAGCTCCATCGCCGCTGGCATTTTCGCAGAGTGCTCAATCCAGTTTCCCAACACTTCCTCCCTATACCCCTGCCATTTCTCACTCTCCTTAATCCCAAATACCGACAATGAATAAAGAGCAATCAAAGAAACCAACCCACAAGCCAAAATTATCCAGGCCAAAGCCTTCATAAATTCCGGCAAAACCTTTACCAACCTCACCAAAAAATCAAAAAACATCTGCAAAAACCTCAAAATTCCTCCGAAAATCTCTTTCAATCCCTGCCATACACGCGAAACCACGACTTCAAAAGTATTCTTTTTAGTAGCCATATTTAAAGGTTAAAAATAACACCCCAACCCTACACCAATCCGCCAAAATTTTCCACATAAGCCCAACCCCTTGCCTCCGCAAATCTGGCACTGTATAATAGCGGGTGCTAATCGCGATCACAAAACGACCATAACTCAAACCAAATGTCCGAAGACCGCAAAAAACAAGTTCTAAACGCCATCGTCAAGCACTTCATCCAAACCGCAGAACCGGTGGGCTCAAACACGATTCTAATTAGCTACAAATTTCATGTCTCCCCCGCCACCATCCGCAACGACATGATGAATCTCGAGCGCGAAGGCTTCATCTTCCAGCCCCATACATCCGCCGGAAGAATCCCCACAGACAAAGGATACCGCATGTTCGTCGATGAAATGACCGACCACGAAGCCGCCCGCAAAGAAGCCACAAAAGCCCTCCAAAAAATCCAAGGCGAATACAAAAGTCAAAAAGTCCGCGAACACCTATACGATGCCGTTTCTCTCCTCACCCGTGCCACAAAATTGGTCAGCTTCGCCACCACCCCAGACAACCCCCGCACCTTCTTCCTCGGCATGTCCAATGTTCTGCGCGAACCCGAATTCATTCAGGAACCAGTGCGTGCCAGTGAAGTTATCGAAGTCCTGGAACGCAGTGACAACTTTATTTCTACCCTCGCAGAGCTGGAAATTGGCGAAACACCCAGCGCATTTATCGGTGAAGAAAACATCCTCGAACAAATCCAAAGTTGCTCAATCATCGTATGCAAATATCACAAAGAAGGATTTGAAGGATACCTCGGAGTTGTGGGCCCAAAGCGCATGAACTACCCCTTCAACATGGCCCTAATCGAAGAAATCAAAAAATTACTAGAAAATTAACCCCTAAAAATATGGCCGATCCACAAGCCGACCACCAAGACGACCTCCATGAAAAACTAAAAAAAGCCCAAGAGGAAGCCCAGCAAGAAACCAACGAGCAAGAGCTTAGCAAAACCGATCAACTTCAGGAGGAATTGGAAAAGATGACCGAAACCGCCAAGCGTGCCATGGCCGATATGCAAAACCTCAAACGCCGCATGGAAGAGGAGCGATTCACAATTTTTGCCAACGCCAAAGCCGATTTCATCAAACAAATCCTCCCAATTCTTGATAATCTCGAAAGAGCCCTAAGCCACACACCAAAAGAAGCCAAAGAATGGGCCAAAGGATTAGAAATGTCCGTAAACCAACTTGAAAAAGTCTTCGAAGACGCCGGCCTCACAAAAATGGAAACCACCGGCCAACCCTTCGACCCCGCCCTCCACGAAGCCCTAATGCAAAGCCCCGGCGAACAAAACATCATCACCGAAGAACTGGAAGCCGGCTACCAAATGGGAGACCGGGTTGTCCGCCACGCAAAGGTGAAAGTGGGAAATGGCCAGACGCCGTAGCGAAGCGAAAGTGTCCCGCGAAGCCCCTAACAAATTGGGCTGAGCGCAAAGTGACCCCGCAACGCGGGGGAACACATTATCCCAAAAACACTCTTGACGATTTTCTTCTAGCACTCTATAATAAAGAGTGCTAATCGACATATATCGAAATATGCCGAAAATAGCAAAAAATTTAACCCAAATTATTATGTCTAAAATTATCGGAATTGACTTAGGTACAACCAATTCATGCGTATCTGTTATGGAAGGTGGAGACGCCAAAGTCCTACCAAATGCTGAGGGGAACAACACCACCCCATCAGTTGTAGCCATCAAAGATGGTGAAAGACTAGTTGGTACGCTTGCCCGAAACCAAGCCACCACAAACCCAGACAACACCATTTATTCGTCAAAAAGATTCATCGGCCGCCAATACAGCGAATCAAAAAAAGATATCGAAAAAGTTTCCTTCAAATGTGAAAAAGGAAAAGGCGGAGAAGTGGAGATTATGTTGGATGGAAAGCAAAAAAGACCGGCAGAAATCTCTGCGATGGTTTTACAAAAACTTAAAGCAGACGCCGAAAAATATCTTGGCTACGAAGTAAAAGAAGCCGTAATCACAGTTCCGGCCTACTTCAACGATTCTCAAAGACAAGCCACAAAAGACGCCGGAAAAATTGCCGGACTAGATGTTAAAAGAATCATCAACGAGCCAACAGCCGCCGCTCTTGCCTACGGAATAGACAAAAGAAGTGGAGACAAAAAAGTAGCAGTATTCGATTTTGGTGGAGGAACTTTCGACATCTCCATCCTGGAGCTAGGAGAAGGAGTTTTCCAAGTTAAAGCCACCAACGGAGACACTCAGCTTGGAGGTGACGACCTTGATCAGGAAGTAATGAAATGGATCATCGAAGAAGCAAAAAAAGAAATCGGCGTAGATGTATCCGCAGACAAAATGGCTCTGCAAAGAGTTAAAGAAGCTGCGGAAAAAGCCAAAAAAGAACTATCATCAACCCACGAAACAACTATCTCACTCCCCTACCTAACTTCAGACTCCAGCGGACCAAAGCACTTCGAAAAGAAACTTTCCCGCGCAAAATTTGAAGACCTAGTAGCGGATCTAATAGAAAAAACAGTTGAGCCATGCCGCAAATGTATGAAGGATTCTAAGATTTTCGAAAGTGATATCGACGAAGTAATCCTAGTGGGAGGATCAACCCGCATCCCGGCTGTTCAAGAAAAAGTTAAAGAAATTTTTGGAAAAGACCCGCACATGGGAATCAACCCGGACGAAGTTGTAGCGCAAGGTGCAGCCATCCAAGGAGGAATCCTTTCCGGAGATAGCGATGTAAAAGACATTCTCTTGGTAGATGTAACTCCATTGTCTCTAGGTATCGAAACTTTGGGAGGAGTAAACACAGTTTTGATCGAAAGAAACAGTGCTGTCCCAACATCAAAATCCCAGATCTTCTCAACAGCCGCAGACAATCAACCATCAGTTGAGGTGCATGTCTCTCAGGGTGAACGCCCAATGGCAGCAGACAACAAATCCCTGGGAAGATTCATTTTGGATGGAATTGCCCCAGCCCCTCGCGGAGTACCTCAGGTAGAAGTAACTTTCGACCTCGACTCCAACGGAATCCTAAATGTAAAAGCCGCAGACAAAGGAACCGGCAAAGAGCAACACATCACAATCCAGGGCAGCTCCAACATGAGCGACGAAGACATCGAAAAGATGAAAAAAGAAGCCGAAGAACACGCCGAAGAAGACAAGAAAAAGAAAGAAGCCATCGAAGTCCGCAACAAAGCCGAATCCCTAATCGCCCAAACAGAAAAAACCATTAAAGACGCCGGCGACAAAGTCTCCGATGACCTCAAAAAACCAGTCGACGAAAAGAAAGAAGCCCTAAAAAAGATCCTCGAAGACAAAGACGCCAGTAACGAAGACATAGAAAAAGCCACCGAAGAACTCTCAACAGAGATTCAAAAAGTGGGAGCCGAGTTATATAAACAAGGCGCACCAGCAGAAGGTGCAGATGACGACGGCGTAACGGTAAAAACCGAAGGCGAAGAGAATGATGGCGAGAAAAAAGATGAGGCTGTGGAGGCGGAAGTTGTAGATGAAGATGAGAAGAAGGAAGAAGATAAAAAATAGAAAATACAGAAAAACACCAAAAAAACGCCTCAGAATATGGGGCGTTTTTTATATCTACAAGGGACTATCAATCTGCCTAATGCCCAAAGTCGTAATCTTCGTATACATTTGCGTAGTTCTTATGCTGCTGTGCCCCAACAAACCTTGCACATAACGAATATCAATCCCATTTTCCAAAAGATGAGTCGCAAAACTATGACGCAAAGAGTGAAAACTAGCGTCTTTGTAAATACGGGCAGGCTTGAGAGCAGCCTCGAAAATCTTTTGAGCGCTCCGCACCGTAAGATTCCCTCCCCTCTCACTCTCGAAAACATAAGCATTTGGATTTTTCCCCAAAACAAATTCACGAATATCAATACTCAGTTTTTTCGGAAAAATCGTAATCCGATCCTTTCCACCCTTCGCATGCTTAATATGAATAAAGAAATTTTCAAGATCCAAATCCTTTATTTTCAGATTGATAACCTCACCAACTCGCAATCCAGCACCATAAGCAAGCGCAACTATAAGCCTGTGTTTTAGGTTTTTGATATTATTCAAAATCCTCGAAATCTCCCCACGAGACAGAACCACCGGCAACTTTTGCGTCTTCTTCGCAAACTTTAAATCAATTTTTCGCCGCGATTTTATAATATTTTGGTAGAAAAACTTCAAAGCATTCAGGTAAAGGTTGATAGTTTGCGGACTATAACCGTTTTTTTGTTTCTCCAAAAGAAATTTCCTAACATTAGCCATATCCAACTTCGACGGATTTGCACAAGTTTTTAAATATTCCCTCAAGCAAGGGATATAAGCCTTCACAGTCCTCGGACTATAATTTCGAAGCCGCAATTCCATCTCAGTTTTCTCCAAAAAATCTTCCATAATTCTATTGATCAAATAATAAAAAGGAGCTAAACCATATACGAAAGATATTAACTTTTCTTAAAGTTTTCTTAAAATATTTCTAAAAAGCTACGTTTAAAATGTAGTTATGTGCCATAATCAAAAGCCAAAAATCAGAGATTTTTGATATTTTCGGCAATTTGCTACTTGCAAAATTACGAATTTATTGTTAAACTATTAGTGTTAATCTTAACAACAACTATTATGCGTCCACGAGAAGGTGGCTTCCCAGATGAAGCCGAATCACAACGCAAGAGCGAAGCAGCTCGAGCATTGTTTGAATCACATGGTTTCAGACAAAATGAAACTGCAACCATCAAAAAATTTAATCCACGCTCTCAGCAGTGGGAAACTCATCAAGGCTGGAGAATTGCAATAGTTCCTTCAGGTGTTGATGGAGACATTGGTGGGGATGATCCAAACCCAGCACTACTCGCTGTAAATCCAAACGACTCAACAGATTTTGTAAACATCTCTCTACAAGATTTGCTCGAGCTGAATAGATAATTTTACGTTCGCAAATTGCCGAAAATATTATATCGCCTATCGGCGATATAGCTTTTGATTACAGCACATAACACTGCATAGCCGGTTCGGGCTTTTTACAAAAGCCCTCTCCCATATTCGCTGGCTGTACCGCACTTCGTGCGATATTATACAGCCAGCGAACATCGGCTATGCAGGAACGTTATATGAAATACATTTTTTCCTTTTGGGGCTATCGCCCCAGCTCTTAAAAAGAAACCGATTTTGTTTTTCTTTTTTATAAGGGGAAATATGGAGTTTTCTTCGCTCCGCTACGAAAACATTTATTTTAGAAAATCAACAGAGTAAGATAACAACATGAAAGTTATAGACAAAATTAAAATTCGATACTTCCGATCATTAAAAGAACAAACCATCTCTAAAATTGAGGAAGTAAATATCTTTTCAGGAGCAAACGATTCTGGAAAATCTAACGTGTTAAAAGCATTGAACCTATTTTTCAATGAACAAACAAATTTTCAGCAAAAATTAGTGTTCGATGAGGAATTTTCAAAAGAACGGCTAGATGATGTAAGAAAAAAATCTATTAAAGGAAGACAGGTTATCGCTATTAAAATATCATTTTGTGCACCGTCCGGTCACAAAAACCTACCAAGAAAATTTTATGTTGAAAAAACTTGGGATAGGGACGGAAATTTACTATCAACTACAGAAAATGTCATATCAAAATTTAAAAAGGGTACTACAAATGCCAAAACTGAAAAAACAGCTAAACAAGCACTATCAAGATTTATAAACAGCATACATTATGAGTATATTCCCGCAGTTAGATCACCCCAAATTTTTGAAAACCTGCTCAGCCTATTACAAGAGTTAATTCTTTCAAAAAACAAGAAGAATGCCAAAATTAGTAACCAATTAGAGAAAATTAATGAAGAATCCAAAAGTTTTACAGAGAAGATCAGTAAAGACTTTGAAAAAATATCAGGGATCAAGTCAGGAATAAGAATACCATCCGAATTCCAAGATTTTTTTAAAAGCTTCTTTATAGATACTGAAAGCGGACAATTTAGCATCCCCTTAAAATTACGGGGAGACGGTATTCAAATGAGATACATCCCCACAATACTTGACTATATTGCCAAGAACTCAAGAGGCATTTTTATTTGGGGCTTTGATGAGCCAGAAAATTCAACTGAGTATTCACTCTGTTCACAAATGGCAAACGATTTCAAAGATATATTTGCAAAAAATTCACAAATCTTCGTTTCAACACACTCATTTCATTTCACGACATTGCGCGGAGAAAATGTATCAAAGTATAGAGTCTATAAAGATAATAAAAATGTTAACTCTCTAATTTCTCTAATTAAAGATGAGACACAACTTAATTTATTTGCCCCTTCAGATACTCAAAAAATTAACGAAGAGCTTGGAATACTAGAATTACACTCATCTATAGCGAACGAATACAAAGAATGGCAGGAAGCAAAAGACAAATGGCTTTCGGATTTCGAGAAACTCCAAAGTCAAATTGAAGACGACACAGAACTTCCAATTCTCTTTGTTGAAGGCAAAACGGATAAAACAATCTTAGAAGAAAGTTGGAAAAAATTATATCCAAATAACACTCTACCATTCAAAATAGTAGACGCTTTTGACCGTCATTTTTTAGGTAACACTTTCGCAAGAGGTGATATATTTAGGAACTATCCATCAAAAAAATTCATTGGCATGCTAGACTTTGATGATGGCTTTGAAAACTGGAAAGGTCTTAAAAACGGTAAAAAAGGAAGTAGTCAATATACTCAAACCGAATTAGATAAAAAGAAAGGACTAACAATCAAACATAATCAAGAAAATGGATATGTGTTTTTGTTACCAGTACCGGAGTTCAGAACAAATTATGCGGATGCTACATACGGCAAATCCTATCTCACAATCGAGTTACTTTTCCCAGATTTATTATTAAATGGTTACACAGAAGAAATCACACTAGCTGGAAGCGGAAAAGTTAAGAAAATTAAGGATTCAAAAAAGGAAACATTCTCAAATAAAGTGAAGGATTTTGACAAAGAAAATTTTGATAACTTCAAGCCAATCTTTGATCTTGTAAAAGAGTTATTGAAATAAGGTGTTTTGGGCTCGGGCATTCACCCCTTTATCCCCTCTGCCCTTCGCCCAAAACGGAAAAACAAAATCGGATCTTTCTTTTGTAAGAGCAATTTCTTTCAGAAATTAAAGGAAAACATGTACATCATATAACACTGCGTATGCGGTTACGGCTTGCTCCGTACCTCCGCAAGCCTCCACCCATATTT
>JAHIRL010000011.1 GCA_018818755.1 Patescibacteria group bacterium | reverse complement strand
AGTCGCTCCACTTGCAAGTCCCTTAATTCCATTATAAGAAGTTCCCTCTATTCCCCATCCATATTGAGTATCATTATCATTATCCGCATATAGTGCATATGGTGAACTTTCTGAGTAGAAATATCCTCCAATATTTTCATCGGAAACCCCCTGAACTCCCACACCCTTAATTGCTCGCCCAAATACTCCGGTCCCCATCATATTTTCGCCATCGCCACCATATCCATAGACAGCTGAATTATTGGTATCCATGGCGGCAGGATCAGTTGAATCAATAGCCACAGCACTTACAGTTTTTTGAGTAGATATGGCTCCATCAACAGTCAATTCAGAATTAAAATTACCCTCTCCCAAAACAGTCAATCCACTGAAAGTAGGTGCAACACCTATCCCAAATGGATCACCAACCACACCGAAGGCGGCATTAATCCCAAGTAACATCACTCCGGCCACTACAGCCAGAACAAGATACAAAGGAGCCTTCTTTAAAATTGGAGTTTTCATAATTTTTGTTTTTATTTATATAATTTAATGTTTCATTATAGCAGAAAAGCACAAAAAAAACAAGCTCCACAAATCGGCATCACAGCTTATTTTCTATTTCACCATCACCGCATCCCGTACTTCAAAATCTATGTTGTCCGGCAGTTTTGGGATTGTTGGTGCCCATACCGGCCAGTTTTCTATTTCAACTTTATTGATTTCTGGCAAATTTTGGATATAAACCTTGGCTTCATCAACGGCTTTACCCAAAATATGCTCCTTAATTTTTTCCAGTAACTTTTGCCCGCTCGCATTTTCATCATCAATCGCATATTGCTCAATACCCTTTATATTAGCTGTTAATTTTATTTTCCCTCGATTCTCATCCCACTCAAAAATCCTATACGAAGTAGTGTCCTCATTAACCCTGATCAAATCCTTCTGCGGACTCTTTTTAAGCAATAACTCCTGTTTGAGGATCTCCAGCATATCATTTCTATTATAGTAAACCCCGCTCACAAAAACCTCTCCACTAACAGTAAATTCCGATCTTTTTTGCCCTTCAAGCCCCTCCTCCAAATTAACCTTAACATCACCAATCTTAATTGCTCCATCTCCTTCCAAAAGCACAAACTCACTCACCCCTCCCACAAGTTCACTTTTAGCATCAACTTCCTTTTTCAGCTCCTCATAAGCCACCTTTTTCAGCTCATCATTAAGTCGCGCCCTCGCCGCCTCAATATCCTGCGCACTAATAAACTCCACAAAATCCGTCACACCCCCGGTCATATCCTCATAACTTTCAGCATACAACCTATCCCGACTATCTTCACGCAGTCCCGGCAAAAAGAAAGTCGAAGGTCCGATATTGCCCCGCTCTCCGGCCACCGCACCATAGGCATCCATCGGGTCCGCAGTCACAAAAACCTCCGCCGTTCCCAGACCCGTAGAACTCGCCGGCTCAACTGTGACCCCGACAGCAATTCTAAAAACTATTCCATCCTCGCTCTGAAAACGAGTCCCAGCCACAAGTGGCCAGCTTGTACTACTTTTATTGATGATAGTGATCTTGCCGCTCGCATGCCCACCCCGTTCAGAAAACTCCTTTCCCGTCGCAAAATGGGTGAGATCTCTACTCACAGTTGTAGAAATCGGATATCCCGCAATCATATGCTTAGGTCGAGTTTCCAGTTCCACCCTGTTTTTTTGATAATCCGCCAGAGTAATATTTACTGATTTTTCCAGAACACTTGCGGTAGGGGTAAGATAGATAGTTGTCCCCGGCAAAGCGACATACACGATAGTAAGCAAGATAAAAACACTAACAACAATAAGCCCTATCAGAGCCTGACGATTTGGAGCCACAAGCACAAATTTCCGCTCCGGTTTTTTCTTTTTATCAGGTTTTGGAGTCTTGTTACCCGTTAATCTGGAAATGTTTACCGCATTTTTTGCCTTATCTTTGCCGCGCCGCAAAATCTCACTAATCGAAATCTTTTTTTCGGCCATTCTTGTGGGAGTTTCTTCCTGAGCCGCATTCACACTGGCTTTTAGTGGAGTAATCCGCAACTTTTCATCATTGATTTCGGTGGAAAATAGCGAAGGTTTGCCCTCACCATTGACCTTATCGTAAACAGTTATTCCCAATCTGCTTGCCAAATAAATCCCATTATCATCATTCGTCACGAAATAAATAGTTTTTTTGAGATCCTTGGCCTTCCGTTTCAAAATCTTCAAATTAACAATACTCTTAAATATCAAAGCCCGCTTAGGAACAACAATATATATGTGCGAAGCTGTAATTTTTTTTAACTTATCAAAAACCGAAGTCACCTCATCATCAATTTCGGCGTAAACCACTTTTTTTGTGGACACAATTTCACTTTCATCTGCCACAGAAACTTCATCAGAAGCATCCTGCTTAACTTCCTCCTGCAGTTTTGCAACATCATCTTTGTTTTTCTTTTTAGACATTTAGATTTGCATTAAGCGAACAACCTTCTTTAACACCTTCGATGGCATCTCTTCCTCCCCGATAAAATTCAAAGCAAGATTTGCCAGTGCCATTGGCACAGCATCTTCCGGGGAGTTAAGGGTTTTAGTCTCGTCTGCAATATTTGTAACCATTTTAGGATGAAGGTAGTTTATTTGAGGTTTTTGCGAAAAGGGGAGTGATTTAACCCATTCGCTGGTATCCAAAGCTTCCTTTATTTCCGGCAGATTGCTCCCGCCGCCGGAAAGCAGGATCTTTGAAGGCAATACATCAACATTTTCAAATTCTTCAAGAGTAAGCACAACTCCCGAAAGCCAGACATCACAGTCACTTTGCATCGATTCGCGCACAATCCGGTGCGATTGTCTCTCCAGTTTGTCGTCACTGTAAGCCCTCTTGATTTCCTCAGCTTCTCTATATGAAATATT
>JAHIRL010000098.1 GCA_018818755.1 Patescibacteria group bacterium | reverse complement strand
TGGAAAAGCATTCCTAAATTTTATGCAGGCATCCTCAATGATGCTTCCGGAAATGCTAGAAAGCGCCCTACTCTACCCTTCTGCAAGCATGGAGCTTGAAGTGCAAACCAAAAATGTAATGAGCGTCTACATTCCTTTCTTCAGTCTGAAGCAGGAAGGAGACATCCTCTCATATGGTTATCTTCAAACCTCCGCGGAGCTGGACATGGCTTTATCAACTTTTCAGGAGATCTTCCCAAAACTTATCAAACTTGCTGAAATAGAGAAACAAGCGGAACGAGTAGCGGCAGAATTGGAAACCACCAGACGCCGTGTAAACGCCCTTGAGCACAAGATGATTCCCGACCTCGAAGAGACCCTAAAATTCATCAGCATGAAACTAGCGGAAGCTGAAAGGTCTACAATCGTTAGTGTGATGAGAATTAAAGCAATGATCGAAGCACAAGAAGAAGCGCAAGAAGCGGAAAAACAAAAAACTTAACATGAAAATTGTTATCCTCGCCGATTCAATAGACAACCAAAATGCTGGTGTTCACTTTTTCACCAAGAATTTGATTTTGGCTCTTTTAAAAATAGATCCAAAAAACGAATATATCTTTATCCATCAAAGGAAAAACAGCTTCTTCAGAGGACTCAAACATCACATAATAAGCATTAAAAAATTCCCAGGAGCCCAAAGCTTCAGGCGATTTTTCTTAATTCCTCGTTTAGCAGAAAAACTTAAAGCAGACATCGTTATCGAACCATGCCACATCGGCCCCCTAAACATCAGCTCACCAACAAAACGCGTCACCATCATCCACGACCTCACACCAATCCTCTTTCCAAAACTACACATTTTCCGTAGTAGTATCATCCACAAACTCTTGCTTGGTCGCGTCCTCAAAAAAACCGACCTAATCCTCACCCCCTCAGACCAAACCGCCAAAGACATTCGCAAAATATATAATCCGCAAGCCCCAATAAAAGTAATATCCGCAGGCATCCCCGACCCCACCCCCACAAAGCGCAACTCCCCCTTTCCACAGCCATACATCCTCTACCTCGGAACAATCGAGCCCCGCAAAAACCTAATGCCACTAATAGAATCCTTCGTCGAGCTAAAAAAAGAACTCCAAATTCCTCACAAATTAGTCCTCGCCGGAGGCCTCGGCTGGCACTACAAAAACATCCTCCAAAAAGCCGCCAAAAATCCGAACATCATCCTCCCGGGCTACATCGAAGAACAAGACAAACCCAGCCTCTACGCCAACGCCGACTTTTTCGTCTACCCATCAATCTATGAAGGCTTCGGCCTCCCCCCCTTAGAAGCCATGAGCTACGGCATCCCCGTAATTTCCTCCACCGGCGGCAGCCTCAAAGATGTCTTAGGAGATAATGCCCTCCTCTTCGATCCAAAAGACAAAAAAACTCTAAAATCTCATATGGAAAACCTCATAAACAATCCCAGACTCAAAAAAGATCTAGCCCAAAAAGGCCACGATCATGTGAAACAATATACCTGGGAAAAAACTGCAAAAAGAGTAATTGAAGCAATTGAAAAGATCTAGCCCTCAATTACTCCGCGACCTCCTATTGTAGGCCTAGCCATAAATAATTGCACATAACAAAATTTCCTTCCCCGCGCCTCTCCTCCCCGCTATAATACCTTCATGAGAATCACTCCATTCCAAAAAAAACAGCTTTTGTTGGCTCAGACTAACGAAATTACAGAATACCATGTATATCAGGGTCTGGCCCGTATAGCTAAATACTCCCACTCCAAAAAAGTCCTCAAACAAATTGCCCAAGACGAACTCGACCACTACAATTTTTGGAAATCCTTCACCAATGAAGATGCAAAACCCAAACGCTTTAAAATCGGCCTATATATTTGGATAGCCCGCCTCCTCGGCATCACTTTTGGGATAAGGTTGATGGAAAAAGGTGAAGAATCAGCCCAAATCGCCTACGACAAACTTCTCTCACTTTCACCAAAAGTAAAAGAGGTAATCCACGACGAAGAACACCACGAAAAAGCACTTGTTGGAGTTATTGATCCAAAATCCCTCGAACACATCAGCTCAATCGTCCTTGGCCTAAACGATGCCCTTGTGGAACTAACAGGAGCCCTAGCCGGATTCACTCTCGCCCTCCAAGATGCAAAACTAATCGCTATCGCCGGAGGAATTACCGGAATCGCCGCTTCACTTTCCATGGCCGCCTCTCAATTTCTCGCCAAGCGTGAAGACGACAAAGAAAAACACCCAATAAGAGCCAGCCTCTACACCGGATCAACCTACCTAATCACCGTAATAATCCTTGTTCTTCCATTCTTTTTCTTTGCAAATCCACTGATTTCCTTAGCCTGCACCCTCTCCTTTGCCATTTTAATAATCTTCTTTTTCACCCTTTATGTTTCCGTTGCCAAAGATCTCTCCTTCCGCCGCCGCTTCCTTGAAATGTCTGCAATAAGTCTGGGAGTGGCAATGATAAACTTCGGAATTGGATTGCTTATTAAGAAATATGTTGGCGAAGTCTAAGAATTAAAGTAAAATCCACAGTAGTAGAAATATTTAACAACAACCTTATGTCTTATCTACTTATTTTACTCGTCATCGTTGGAGGACTTGCCGCTTTTGCAGTAGTAATCTACAACAGCGTCATCAAGCTAAGGAACAAGACTGATGAAGCCTGGTCCGATATCGACACTCAGCTCAAAAGAAGATACGATCTGATCCCAAATTTGGTCGAAACAGTAAAAGGATATGCCTCTCACGAAGCCGGAACTTTAGAAAAAGTAGTTGCTGCCAGAACAGCGGCCATGAATGCCGAAGGTGTACAAGCTAAGGAAGAAGCGGAAAACATGTTGAGCAATACTTTGAAATCCATTTTTGCATTGGCCGAAAACTATCCAGAACTAAAAGCCAACCAAAATTTCCTGGATCTTCAAAAAACTCTCAAAGAAATCGAAGAACACATCCAGCTATCTCGTCGTTACTACAATGCCAATGTCCGAGATTTCAATACAAAAATCCAAACCTTCCCAAACAATTTGTTTGCGGGAATTTTCCATTTTGTGGCTCGCGAATTTTTCCAGGCCAATGATGAAGAAAAGCAAAATGTTAAGGTAAGTTTTAATTCTGACACTGCCGAGACCACTGAGGCTCCTGCCGCAGCGCCAGAAACTCCTGCCACTGCCGTAGCGCAAGCGGAGGCAGCATCCGACGAGGCACCAGCCGAGGAGGCCCCACCATCCCCACAACCGGCAACTCCACCGCAACCCGAGCAACCTACTCCAGTACCAGAAACTCCAACAGAACCTGCGCAACCCGAGCAACCTACGGCAGCGCCAGAAACTCCAAAACCCGAAGCACCCGAAGCGCCAGCAGAACCTGCGCCAGAAACTCCTGCACCAATGGAACAACCCGTAGCGCCAACAGAAACTCCCGCCACTCCACCACAACCAGCAGAACCAACAACACCAACCGAAGACCCTAAAACCGACCAACAACCACCACAAGCCTAATGAAAAGACTGTGCCTGGCCATCTTCCTAATTTCGCTTTGCCTCAGCTCGCAGGTCGTGTTTGCTTATACCGAAAACTGGGAAATTACAGACTTCAACCAAGAAATTCAACTTAACGAAGATCGCTCCGCCACAATCACAGAAACAATCTCAGCCGATTTCACAAACGAAGAACATCGCGGCCTACTGCGCCAAATCCCCTACGACTTTAAAAACGGAAGCTACCAATCACGCAGTACAAAAATCGACCTTCAAGAAACCTCCGACCCCTGGGAAATCGTCACCTACAAGGAAAACGGCTACTTCAACATCGAAATGTGGACCCCCGAAAAAATCTACACCAACAAAAAAGAATCCTTCCAACTCAAATACCGCATCGACAACATCATCAACTCCTTCGACGAGCACGACGAATTCTACTGGAACATTAACGGCACCGACTGGGTCGTACCAACAAAAAACGCCTCAGCCACCATCACCCTCCCTCAGGAAATCCCCGAAGAAAATCTAAAAATTGACTGCTTCACCGGAATATACGGAGCAACTGAAAAAAATTGCCAATGGGAAATAGTCGACCAAAAAACAATCAAAATCCACACAACAAAACAACTAGCCCCGTACCAGGGTCTAAGCATAGTAATCGCAACACCCAAAGGAATATTTGCAGAAATCCCTTTCTGGACGATGATTCTGGGAATTTTCCTAATCTTCTGGCCAATTCTCCTTCCCCTGATCACAATCCTAATAATGTACCGACTCTGGAGCACCAAAGGCCGTGATGACCAATCCGTAAACAGCACCTTAGTCCCCCGCTACACCCCACCCGAAGGTCTCACCCCTACGGAAACCGGCACAATCATCGATGAAAAACTCGATCCCAAAGACATCACCGCGACAATCATCGACTATGCCGTCAAAGACTTCATTCGCATAAACGAAACCGAAAAAAAGAACTTCCTCGGAAAATCATACAAATATGAACTGGAACTGCTCAAACCCTACCACACCAGCAAAGAATTTGAAGAACTCACCCTAAAAGGCATCTTCCCAAACAACATAAAAGGAGAAAAACGCGAATTGGACGACCTCAAAAATAAATTCTACAAAGAAATCCCGGCCATCCGCAAATCCATCATGAACCAACTAATCAAAGACGACTTCTTCCCACACAACCCCCAAACCATCCGCCTCACCTACGCGGGAACCGGCGGTGCAATAGCTTTCATTTGCATAAATTTTCTAATAGTATTTTCACCTCTTGGTGCAATCTGCGGAGCTATCTCCGGGGGAATCGTGGCAATTTGGGGACTAAAAATGCCCCGAAAAACCACAAAAGGAACGCAGGCCTATCATCATCTCCGCGGCCTCTACGAATACATCAACACAGCCGAAAAAGACCGCCTAAAATTTCAGGAAGACGCAAATATCATGTTCGAAAAACTTCTCCCCTACGCCATGGCCTTTGGCATCGCCAAAAAATGGGCCGGCGCCTTCGAAGGCTTAATCAAAACTCCCCCATCCTGGTACAACAGCAACCGCGCCTGGGATCACGGATTCAACATGGTCTACTTCTCCCGCTGTATGGATTCCCTCGGTCGCGACCTCACTACCGGCATAGTCTCCCGCCCCGGCTCAAAAGGCGGTGGCGCCTGGAGCGGCGGCAGCGGCTTTGGCGGCGGCGGGTTTAGTGGTGGCGGCTTTGGCGGCGGAGGTGGGAGAGGGCTATAAAAACATATGCCAAGTCCTACCAAAGCGCATTATTCACTCTCCTCTTAAATCTCCCGCAATCATGATGCTCCGCCTGCATACAAAGATTCTCATAACGATGTAGCTCCACAGCCACGCGCTCGTTTAAAGCATTGCAAATCCCGCAAATATGAAAAGTTGCCACATCATCAGGACGCCTTGATTCAAACTGCCTTTGCTCGCCAAAAACCGGCAATTGCTCTCCACCCACATTCGCCATCGGTTCAAACCTCATAGATTTCCCCGGACCAGCCTCCTCAGTTTCCTTAAAATACGCACATGTTTTTAAAGTCATAATTATAATATTAAAAAATATTTATTACTTGCCAAGAACCCTACCAAGAAACACTTTCACGGCAATCTTCGCCTGCCCATGCAAATCTCCTACCTCTTTCATCGATTCTTTGTAATCGGCTTCATAGCCCCAAATGTCCATAGAATAATATAAATCCCACTTACTCCCTTCACTAGCGGAATGTCGTCTTACAAACCCTTTATCTAGCCAAAATTGTATATATTCCTCGGTTTCCTCCGGAGATAAACCGGCATAAACAGCGATGCGCTGAGAATTTATTGGCCCCTGTTCTTTTGCAATTGCTCTTATTCTTTCATGCAAATCCCCAATCTCCTGATACCTCATCATATCTTCAACCACAAGACTCCTCTCCTGACCCTCCAATGAAGAATTACCGGATTGTTCCTGTCTAAATTCCATCTACAAATTTTTACAATTAAAAAACACCTCACCTCAAATATAAGCATCACCTAGAGACAAGTCAAATCTTCCTAAACCTTAAGCTTCTCCCTCAACATCTCAGCACAAGATTGCTGCAAAACTAAAGACTCAGCCCACAAGTGCCACTCCTTTCCCCTTACAAAAGTCATATATTCAGAAATACGATTCACAAACTCAGGAAATTTTTCTTTAATTTTCTGATAAGCCTCAACATCAGTCATATCATCAACTTCTTGCGAATTAATAAATTCAAAAACCAAGCGCCATTGTTCGTAAATGGCCTCAACCCCAACCTCATCAATCAACTTCAAATCCCTTTCACAACTACTTAGCATCATCTTGTTATAGTCACCAATCTGCTTACTCATCCTTCTTCTATGCTTTGCCCAAACTTCGGGCGTCAACAAACTTAAATCCTTTGTGCGGTAAAATTTTGCCACAGTCTCTGCATCCGGCATATCCGGCCAAAATGTCTGAGTAACCCAAGAATCAGCTTCACCCAAAGCAGAAACCTTATCTCTAAATTTCTTAGTAATATCATCAAGCTCCCGAGAATCAATCTCAGGATCAGAATATTCAGCAAACTTTCCCCTTACAATTAGCTCACGCCCCTTCACATCCTCCACAGTCAAATCAAAATCATATCCCCTAAGAGCATCCAACACTCTCTGCTCTGGATTCTCATTTTTTTCAGCCATAATAAAATTAATTATATCTCACAGCCCCAACTCCTCCCTTATCGCATCAATCTCATCCCGCATCTCCGCCGCTTTCTCAAACTCCATATTTTGCGAAGCCAGATCCATCTTGACCTCAAGCGAAGCAATAAACCTCTTAGCCTCATCCGGTGGGATTTTCTTAGGATCAAGATGTCGGCGCTTCTTCTCATCTTTGGTCTTCCTGCTACCCCCAAAATGACTAATATCCTTCACCGCCTTCACAATCGTTTCCGGCGTAATTCCATGTTTTT
>JAHIRL010000097.1 GCA_018818755.1 Patescibacteria group bacterium | reverse complement strand
GTGCAAGTTGGTTGGGATGAAAAAATCTGAGTTGATTGGAAAACATCAAAGTGTTCTTCATCCCAAAGAGGCAAGTGCCAATACATTTAAAAAACATTTACACGAAAAGAAAAATCAGATTTTAGAAACAAAGGTTGTCACTAAAACGGGTCAGATTAGAGATGTCGTGATTAAGGCTAACTTGCTTGAAATTGGAGGAAGAAAGATGTTGCAGGGAATATTTCGAGATGTTACTGAGCAGAAAAAAACTGAGAAAGCGTTAAGGGAAGCGTATGACATTATTAACAAAAGCCCGGTTGTTATTTTTTTGTGGAAAAATGCTGAAGGATGGCCGATTGAATTTGTATCGGAAAATGTAAAAAAACTATTTGGATATTCTGCAAAAGATTTTTTGAGCGGCAAAATTCATTATGAAGATGTTATTTATCCAAAAGATATTAACAAAGTTGGGGAAGAAGTTGAGACTCACAGTAAGGAGAAGGGACGGAATGAATTTAAACAAAGTTATAGAATTGTTTGCAAAGATAAAACGATCAAATTTATTGATGATATGACCACTATCAGAAGAAATGCATCCGGGGAAATAACTCATTACCATGGAATCGTACTTGATAAAACTGAGCAGGATGAGGCGGAGAAGCGTATAAAAAAATCGGAAAAGGAGCTAAAAAGAAAAAATGCGGAATTGGAAAAGTTCAACAAAGTGGCAGTTGGCAGGGAACTAAAAATGATTGAATTGAAAAACAAGGTAAAGGAACTTGAAAGACAGCTTAAGAGCGCCGGTGGTTAAATTCGTTATTTTTCAGTAAGAGTTGGGAGGTTTTGGGGTAATGGTAGTTTTTTCCTTAATAGTCCGTCAACATCAAGGATTCTTTCTCTTGTGCCTGCGGATCCCAACTGTTGGATCATTTGATCATCCAAATCGTCCTGGAAATTCCATTCTATTCCGCGTAGATCAACGCATCGACAAAAACGTGTTGCTGTATCTATTGCGGCGATGATGGATTCAACTTCGAATCCTTTTTTTAATTCTATGACATTATTTCCGAGTGTTCCTCCAACCGCTATTGATATAATGTATGTTACTGCGAAAGCTATATTCTCCCGCATCCATCCATCACGTAGGTCGTCTTTGTATTGCCAGGGATCTATGTATATGGGGGAAATACTCGTGTGGACAAGATCTTTTTTGCCCAATTTATTCCATAAATCAATTATGTATTTATCTATTGGCCTGTGTGAAAAATCTCTCATCAGTGTATCAATAAAATAAGGCTCTTCTTTATCCGGGCCGATATCATTCCTTTCCCACAATAATCCTTCGGGGAAATTGTTATCGGGGATATCTGAATCTATCAATTCAATCGCCAATTTGCTGTATTGAAGTCTTATTAAATCAATCAGAGGTTCGGGATTTTGAATTTCAAGTGATGCCGGTATTAAAAATCCTTTTTCCGTTCTTTGTATGGTTTCCATAAATACTGGTTGATTATTCAGGCAGTTCCAATCCCAACTCTTTTGCCAGCTCTTTGTGTTTTCTGATGTTGGGGTTTAATTCCAGCTTGTTTCCTTTTATTTTAGATATTCTTCTGACGGCTTTCTCGCTAAGGAGTGTTGCGCTGAATGCAATGTAATTCATCCAGATATCGTCATTGTTACTTATTGCTTGATCAATCATTTGGAGTTCGGCTGATTGGTCTGTTTTTGCTTTGCGGATCAGGCTGAGTTTTGGATCGGCTTCAAGTAATTGCTGAATTTCCGGATGAAAATTTCTGTTGGTGAAGGCGAGGTGAATTGGATCAATTATGCCTCTGTCGCCCTTTAGTTCAAAAATTTGTTTGAGCATCACTAGTGAATTGGCATATACATTGCCTACGAGAGCATGACTCACATTGCCGTCTTCGTGGTTCAATAAAAGAAGTTGGGTTTCACCGGTTAAATACTTGTTTTGTGCCAGTTTAGTGAGAATTTCAGCATAGGGTTTGGATTTTGCGATTTCCAGTTGCAGTTCAGGACTAAAACGCAGATCGCTCATGAATTTTGCATAATTTCTGTCTGCAAGCATTTCGTATGAGGATCCATGTCCGCCGATGTTTTCGAATGTTGTATGAGCCAGATCGCCATCCTGCATATCTAGAACAAGCCCTTTTAAAGGGGCAAAGTCCGGATTATTATTTTGATCAACATATGGTTTTCTGGTCGCCTGCATGGCTTTGGATATCGCAAGTCTGACTTCCAGTATAAGCTGCATTTTTGGTATGAGCAGTTCACTCTCGTAATTTGGATCCAGTTTTTTTGTCTTCAAATAGAGTTTTCTCCTTTCATTTGGCAAATCTTTTCTTTGATAAACCGCAGTTAAAAGTTTGGCAAAAGATTCTTTTAAAGCCTGAGTATCTTTAAACTGATTAATAAGATCTTGCTGACTCATGTCCAGTAGCAGTTTGGTACTTTCGTCCATTTGCGAATCCTGCTCCGATATTACATCCTGCTCCATTTTGGGGTTTTTAAATTATATGGAGGCGTATGTTATAACTTACAGAAACTCCAAGTCAAGATTTTTGACAGTTTGTCTATTTTTTGAATAGCCGGTTTAGGCTTCTTGCTCTGCCGGTTCGGTGACTTCGGGTTCTGTTACTTCCGGCTCAACTGCTTCTTCCGGTTCAGCAACTTCCGGTTCCGCAACATCAGGTTCAGCAACATCAGGTTCGGCAACATCGGGTTCAGCAACATCAGCTTCATCAACATCAGGTTTGGGAGCAGGTTCCGATTCAGGAACCTGGATCTGGTCGTTCTGGTAGAAAACTCCAGTTATTTTTCCAGCTCTAACGGAAACCTTAACATCGGCAACGCCGGTCACTTCTGCTGTTTGCGCATCCTGAAGTCTAAATTCGTATTCGAAATCCCAACAAGCGGGACAGGTTATCACACTGGCACCTATTTCTTCCAAATGGTAGCCGTTGCCATTTTTGTATTGCTCCATCTCCATGATGTAGCTTTCCACTTTTTCCCGCATTTCGTTTTCTGTGGGGAGGGTTGGGGTGTCGTCGTAGTTGATCGGGGGCTTAATAATACTGCAGGCACAGGCTAATAGCAGTGTTAGTGTGAGGGCGGTAATTTTTTTCATAGGATGGAAGTTAAGGGCTTTTTTCCATTCTACTTGGATTTTAGGTTTTTTTTAAGTTTTTTTAACGCTCTTTTGTTAGGTTTGTTTTATGAATATTAAAAACTACATTTTGGAACTGCTGTTCCCTACCTATTGTATTGGCTGTGGAAAGGCAAAATTTCTAATCTGCGCGGATTGTCTTGCCGGGCTTAAGATGTCTGCGGGCCTGGGGAAAATCTTTTATTGTTTTAGTTATAAAAATACGCCTCTGGTTAGAAAAATCATCAAACAGTTTAAGTATAAATTCAATGTGGACATTGCTCTTGTGTTGGGTGTCGCCCTAAAAGATCTATTTTTGGAAGCCCTAAAAAAGAACCCGGAATTGTACAATGCAACTATCGTGCCTGTTCCAATTCATAAGAAACGCTTAAAATATCGAGGATTTAATCAGGCTGGAATATTGGCTTTGAGTCTTTATGATGGTGTTAAGTCCGAGGGGAGAAATGGCTTAAACTTTGCGTATATGGATTGTTTGATTAGACAAAAATTTGAGGAGGTGCAGGCGAATTTGGGCAGGGATGAGAGGATTAAAAATTTACGGGGGGCAATTGGGCTTAAGAAGGGGGCGAACATTTGTGGGCGGGTTTTTGTACTGGTGGATGATGTTTATACAACGGGGGCAACCACGGGTGAATGCAAGAAGGTGCTTGTTGGGGCGGGGGCAAAGAAGGTGTTTGTTTTTTGTGTGGCAAAGAGTTAGAATTGGCCTATGAAAATTGGGATTGATGCATCCAGATATAATGAGCAATTTGCCACGGGGGTGGAGCTTTATAGTCGGGAGATTATTGATGGAATTGTGAGAGAGTATGAGGGCAACTCCGTCACAGCGGGGCAAGCGGGGCGGGTCGAGATTGTGCTGTATTCTAGGGCGAAGTTGGGAGTGCAGGGGAATTACAAGAATCGGGTGATCCCAGCTAAGAGGTTTTGGACGCTGGGGCGGCTTTCTCTTGAAATGCTTTTTCATAAGCCGGATGTATTGTTTGTGCCTTCTCATGTTT
>JAHIRL010000096.1 GCA_018818755.1 Patescibacteria group bacterium | reverse complement strand
TGTTGAAAGTTGTAATATTCTGTCTAAAGGAGGTCAGAATTACGATGCTGTTATTCAGGAGCCAATGGGTGATCTTGGTAAGGAAGATCGGCTTTTATGTCAAAAATATAATGATCTGGATGATTCTTGTAAGGTAAAAAGTAGTATATTGTTTGAGGGTCAGCAACCTTGTGATAAATAGGGCTGTATAAGTTTATTTAACCAGTTTTATAATGCCAAAAGTTCTTGTTTATGAGCCAAGAGTGGAGACCACGGGAGCCAGTATAGCCCGAATGTTGGAAAGAAGGGGTGCTGAAGTTACTCTGGAAGGAGATCCTCGATCAGCTGCTAATACTATTTCTGATGAGGTTTTTGATGCGGTTTTTGCGTCTATCACTTGTGGTGAGGATTTTCGCGTGATTGATGCTGCTCAGGATGCTGGGATTAAAGGTTCGCGGATTGGAGTGGTGATTTTCCCTGAAGTTTGGGCATTGGAAGATATTCTCTCTGATGATATTGTAAAAATACCGATTACTGATGTTAGAAGACAGTTGCAAATGATTTATAATGTTGTGGGTGTGGGGGAGGTGTACTAGGTAGTTTAGGAATTTTTCAGAAACAATTTAGAAAAATTTAATGTTTGTTTGATAGAACGAATATGCGTTTTGGGGTGGGGATGGCAGGTTTGCATTGTTCAATTGAGACTTGAATGATTCGGGTTCGACTCCCGACATCTCCACCACTACAACGTAAAAGACCCCGACTTCTCACCGGGGTCTTTTTGATAGCAGTTTGCAGTTCAATTGAGACATATTTATTGTACATTGATTTGAGGAATAATTCAATGTTCGTGTTTTGGATTTTGTGGGAGAATAAGTATAGTTCCCTTGTTTTTTAGGAAGGATTTCTTCAGAATGGAGTCCTTTTGTTTTTTTATGTGTATTAATGCTGGAATTTCTTGGTAAAAAATTGCCGTCTGTAGAAAGTTTGAAAAGGGTTTTGGAGAATCTTATGTTGCCTGAAAGGGATAAAAAACCTCTTGTTGTTGCTTGGTATCCTGATTATAGGTGCAATTTTCGGTGTCCGCATTGTAGTCAGTCTGAGTATACGCAGGGAGAAAATAATCAATATTTGGGAAGAGAACTTTTGGATAGCTTTAAAGATTTGGAAATGATTCGGGAAGGATGTTCGAATATCTATTTTTTGGGAGGAGAGCCTACGATACTAAAGGATTTGATGAGTTTTCTGAAAAAATGTGATGATCTGAAATTTGATGTTATTGGATTAAATACAAATGGTTTTAGATATAGGCCTGAGATTCTAAAATATGTAAATCTTTTGGTTTTTAGTTTGAACTCACTTGATCCTGATAAAATGCAGGATATGGCTGGGTTTCCTTCAGGTGGTGAAAATATTCATCGGATAGTTCTATCTAATTTAAAGAAATATGCTTTGGAATCCCAGAATACGGGAACTGAAATTGTTGTAAATACTGTTGTGACCGGAGAAAATTTGGATGATGTTCCTGCGATAATGGATTTGTGCAGGGAGCTTGGAATTAAAATTAATATCGCTCCGGTAATTATGCCTAATGGGTTTCCTGATGGAAAGCTTTTTGGTTTCCCGGGGGGGCATAAATATTTTGAATTGATAGAATCTTTGGAGAATGAGCCTGAGTTGGTTTCTGTGAGTCTTGCATATTTGAAAAAAATTAAATCTTTTGGATATTTTAAATGTGTTCCTAATACGGTTCCTGGCGTTGATCCTGAAGGCAAAGTTATAGTGCCTTGCCCGAATCTTGGTAGTCATAAACGAATCAGTATGGAAGATAATGGGGGGTTACTTGGTGCTATTGCGGAGGGGCGAAATCGGATGGAAGGTTTTGATCCTGAAAAGGATTGTGTGGGGATTTGCCATAAAACTTGTTATGTTGAGGCCGCTTCCATTTCTTCTGTCTTTGATTTAATTAATAAAACTAGGATTGCGCTTGCATTGGGTGTCGAAGATTTTGATGAATTACCTTTTGGTTTTCGTGATCTTGAAGTTGGCGGCTATGAAGCTGTGCGGGATGCTAATTTATTTGTAATGGAAGCATATCCTTTTGTAGATCTTAGTCATATTGAGAAAATTGATAAGCTTTCTACGGGTGCGATAGATCTTTTGCGTAGCTATTTTTTGATACGGGTTATGAAGCTACAGTCTGAGCTTAATCTTGAGCCATCTCTCCTGGAATTATTTGCGGCTACTGTTGTTGATAGGCTGCCAAATAGGATTGTGGAGATGCTTGAGTTTGTTGAAGTGGCTGTTAATAGGCCGTTTTTGCCTGATCCCACGAAAAGAAGAAAGGGGGATAGACTTTATCAATATGCTCATATGCTGAAACGGGAATTGGCTAATAGGAGCAAGGTGTAGATTGGAGGCGCCACCCGGACTCGAACCGGGGAATAACGGTTTTGCAAACCGCTGCCTTAACCACTTGGCCATGGCGCCTTAGCTGGTTTTTTCACTGGGGCCCTTTAGGTGGGGATGCCTCGCTTAGTTCAGCGAGAAGGAGTTTAACATCTCCTCCAGGGTTTTGACAATATTTTCGTCTTCATTGGGGACATAGGCGGCTGTTATTGTGAAGGCGACGCGGTTTTTGATAACATTTATTTGTTGGAAGCGAACGATTGGTTCAGATGGTCCTTTTTTGCCTTCGAATGTTGTTAGACTGGTTTCGATGGGGTTTTCTCCGCTGGGGATTTTGTAGCTTTTTTCGCTTAGTTTTGTGAATCCAACCAGACTGGTTTCTGCTTTGTTGATCATGCTTTTTGTAAAATCTGTTGAGGAAATGTCGCTGTCGAGAAGTTTTTGGGTAATTGCGAGATTTGCGGTAAAAACTTCACTTTTAATATTATTACGAAATCCCACTAGTGCTTGGTCTGGAATATTTGAGGTAAAATCGTCTCGTTCCAAGATGTCCCAACTTTCTGGTGCAACTATTGAGAAGGAGCTGTTTTCGTAAAGAATTTGTCCAGGGAGTACTTCGCCACTGCTGACTACTGCAGAATCATCACTACCAAAACAGCCTGTGAGTAAGAAGCTTGCGGCCAACATAGAAGCTAAAAATTTTTTCATAGGGGGGAGGGTAAAAGTTTTCGTTTCTATATTAAACTAAAATACCCTCTTTTGTGAATATTGACTTTCAATTTTCTTCCGCTACAATGCACCCGTTTTAAATTTCAATTATGAAAATCGGCATTTTGTCTTTTCGTTCTCTGAATGCGAAGGCTAGTAAGGAGGAACTTAGAATTCTTAAGGATGCTCGTGAAAAGGGGCATACTGTGAGGATTTTTAGATCACAAAGGTTTCAAATGGTTTATGCGGAGAAACAGCCCTGGCTTTTATATGATGGGAAGCCTTTGCCAAAGTATGATATTTTTATTATTAGACCTTCAATACTTTCAAATGCCAGTTTGTATATTTCACTTGTCGAGCAGATGGCGATGACCGGAATTTTGTTATTCAACAGGCATGATGCGATTTTAAAAACTAAGAACAAGATCAAAACAATGCAAATTTTGAATAATTATGGAATTCCGATTCCAAAGACTGTTATTGTGAAAAATGGAAATGATGTGGCTCAGGCCGCAAAGATCGTGGGAGGTTTCCCACTTATTGTAAAGGAGCCTTTTGGGTCTTTTGGAAATGGAGTTACGATTATTGAAAGTATGCGGGCTTTGAAATCTTTTTTAAGGTGGGATAAGCCAATGTACCTATTTCAGGAATATGTAAAACACTCAAAGGGGAAGGATTTTAGAATTTTTGTTATTAATGGTCATGTTGTTGGTTCGATGATGAGATCTGCTAAAAAAGGAGAGTTTAGATCCAATATTGAGCTTGGTGGAAAAGGTGGGCCGGCGGATATAACCGAGGAGGAAAGTGCTATTGCTGTTCGATGTGTTCAGGCTTTGGATTTACATTATGGGGGCGTGGATTTGATGAGAGGAAAGGATGGGCCGGTTGTACTTGAGGTGAATTCTAATCCTGGATTTAAGGCTCTTGAGGAATCCACAGGGGCAAATATTGCTGGTGCGATTGTAGATTATGCCGTGGATTTTGCGGTTCAGCATCAGAAACAAACTTCGTTGAAGTAAGGATGCATCTTGACAAATTAGCAAAAACTGCTAGTA
>JAHIRL010000095.1 GCA_018818755.1 Patescibacteria group bacterium | reverse complement strand
GATTTAAGATTGGTTATCATATGATGCCAAATCTGCCCGGATCAGATCCTAAGATGGATGTTGAGATGTTTCGGGAATTATTTTCCAATCAGTATTATCAACCTGATTATCTAAAAATTTATCCTTGTGTGGTGATGCCTAAGACGACTCTTAGTTTGTGGTATAGGCAGGGGAAATACAAATCTTATTCGGATAAGATATTGGCGGAGGTTTTATATGAGGCTTTGAAGCTGATTCCTGAATGGTGTAGGGTGGATCGAGTGGCTCGAGATATCCCAAGTAATGAAATTGAGAGTGGTTTTAAGGTTTCTAACATTCGGCAAATTTTGGAAAAGAGATTTTTGGATGAGGGTGTAAGGCTGAGAGATATTAGGGTGAGGGAGGTTGGTGTTGCGAAAATTAAAAATGAGGAATTTGTGTTACGGGAGTATGATGCAAGTTTAGGAGAAGAATTGTTTTTGAGTTATGAGGATCTTAAACAGGATAAGCTTTTGGCTCTGTTGAGGTTGAGATTCCTAGCTAGGCCCTTTATTAAGGCGTTAAAAGGAGCGGCTGTGGTGCGAGAAGTTCATGTTTATGGTAGGCAAATTGCCGTGGGGGCAGGTTCGAAAGGGGAGAAGCAGCATAGCGGTTATGGAAAAAAGTTGATGAAGGAGGCGGAAAAATTGGCGAAAGAAGCTGGATATAAGAAGATTGCTGTAATTGCGGGGATTGGAACGAGGGAGTATTATAGGAAATTTGGGTATAAGTTGGTTGGGGGATATATGTTGAAGGATCTTTAAAGGTTTGCACAATATATCTTGTGCAAAGTTATGGAAGGGGCTGGGGGGATGATGGGTATCTTGGAGTTTTGGACTTTGTCGATTTGTGTATTTTAAAATTGTTTTGAATAAATATAATGTGTGAGTAAGTTGGAATTTGTGTTGGCGATTTTTTCTACTGATTTTGTAGATCTCCGACCATGTTTTGTCTTTAGTCTAAGCCGTTATCTCAAAACTTTCGATTTAAGCCGTTTTTGAAAAAAAGATGTACTTTGGGTCATCTTTTTCAATTTTCTAAATTGGATTTAGAAACTTTTAGTCGCTAATGTGGACTTCAGTAATTTCACTCAACTTCCCTGCCAGTTTGTCGTGGTTTTTTAGTAATGGATCTTTTGAGATGATTTTTTGCGCTGATTGTCTGGCTTTTTCAATTGTTTTGGAATCTGTCAAGGAGGCCATCTTTAAATCCGGGATTCCACTTTGCTTAATTCCGTAAACTTCACCTGGTCCGCGTAGTTCTAAATCTATTTCTGAAAGTTTAAATCCACTTGAATGTTTTTCCATGGCTTGCATTCTTCTTTTCCCTTCTTCGGATAATGCGTTGGTAAAAAGAAAACAATACGATTGGTGCTCTCCCCTGCCCACTCGTCCTCTAAATTGGTGTAATTGTGATAGTCCAAAGCGTTCAGCGCCTTCAATAAGCATAATACTTGCATTTGGGATGTCGATTCCTACTTCGATTACGGATGTGGATACCAGAATTTTTATCTTATTGTCCTTGAAATCCTGCATTATTTGATCTTTTTCTTCTTGTTTTAATTTTCCGTGGAGTAGACCAAGTTCCAGTTTTGGGAAAACATGCTCTTTAAGATAGGCATATTCTGTGAGAACTGATTTTACTTCGAGTATGTCCGATTCGTCTATTAGGGGGCATATTATGAATGTCTGCCTGCCCTTTGCAACTTGGTCTTCGATCCAGCGGTAGGCGTCTATGCGTTTTTGTTCCGGTACGATTTTTGTAATGATTTCTTGGCGACCAAGTGGCATTTCGTCGATTATTGAGAGGTCTTGATCTCCGTAGAGGGTTATGGCCAAAGTTCTGGGGATTGGTGTTGCTGTCATGGAGAGGAGGTGCGGCGAGCCTTGTTGCTTGAGGATTTCGCGCTGTTTTACTCCGAAGCGGTGTTGTTCATCGATTATTGCCAGGCCGAGTTTTTTGAAACCGATTCCTTCTTGGATTAACGAGTGGGTGCCAATGATTATGTCTGCGGTGCCGGTTTTCATTTGGCGGATTGTTTCGTCTCTCTGTTTTTTTGTGCTTGATCCAGCGATGAATTGGATGTTTAGACCAAATGGAGTGAGTGTTTCAACAAAGCCTTTGTAGTGCTGTTTTGCCAGGATTTCTGTTGGGGCCATGATGGCTACTTGGTAGCCGTTTTTCACAGTGTTTAGAGCGGCGATGGCTGCGACTACGGTTTTGCCGGAGCCTACATCTCCTTGGATGAGGCGAGTCATTGGTATGTCTTTGTTTAGGTCCTTGAGGATTTCTTTTGTGACTCTTTTTTGGGCATTGGTTAGCTTAAAGGGTAGAAGTTCTGTGAAGGCTTTTATATCTTCGGTTTTGATTTCTAGCGATTTTTCTTCATGCGCATTGATTTGTTGCCAGTGCCATTTTGTTTGGAGAACTTTTAATTGAAGAATGAAGAGTTCGTCAAAGGCTAAGCGGTTTTTGGCGTGTTGGAGCATTTTCTCGTTCTTTGGGAAATGGGCGTTTTGGATTGCGGTGCGGTAGTCTAGGAGTCCGTGTTCGTCCAGTATTTCTTGGGGCATATATTCCTCAAAGAGATCTGTCCATTCATCTATTAGTGGTTTTAATTTTTCACGGATCCATTTAGAGCTTATACCTTCGGTTTCGTGATAAATTGGTACTACTCTGCCGCTATGGAGTTGTTCTTCGTATGGTTTTATCACTTCGTGGGCGGGATTTTGGAGGGAAATTTTTCCCAGTGAGTATTTTGCTTTGCCGCTGAGGATTAGGTCTTTGTTGCGGGGAAGCATTTTAGTGAGGTGTGGTTGATTGAACCAGACTACTTCGATTGATCCCGTATCGTCCGCAAATACTCCCCTAGTTATTTTTTTGCCGAATTTTGTGCGGACATTGAATAGGTTTGTTAGTTTTCCTTTCATTGTGTTTATTTGATCTGTGCGTATTTCTACTATTTTGGTAAATTCGCTGGAATCGTTGTATGTGCGGGGAAAATATAGCAAAAAATCCCTAACAGTTTTTACTCCAAGGTTTTCCAGGCGTTGGAGGTGGTTTTTTGTTGTTCTAAGGACATTTGTGAGTGAACGGTTTAGGCTCATCCCTTAATCGCTTTAATAAATTTGCGCTTACCTATTTGAATTAGTTTTTCCTCTGTTATATTGATTTCTGCTTCAATGGATTCAATTTTGTTTCCGTCAACTTTAACTCCCCCACCAGCAATTAGCCTTCTTGTTTCTCCTTTTGAAGCGGTCATACCAAGTTCTGCGATGAGATCAATAATATTCCATTTTTCTTTGGGAAGTTTTTTTAGTTCAATGTCTTCGGGTAGGCCTTTGTTTGCAAATATCTCGATAAATTCTTTTTCTGCGTGGTCTGCTGAGGTTTTGTCGTGGTAGAGTTCGATTATGGCTTTTGCTAATTTTATTTTAAAATTTCTTGGGTTTTCGCCTTCTTCCAGGGCTTCTTTAACTTTTGCGATATCTTCCAGCGTGGTGTATGTGGCTAGTTCGAAGTAGTTTAGAATTAGTTCATCCGGGATGGACATGGTTTTTCCAAACATTTCTTTTGGGCTTTCCATTACGCCGATGTAGTTATCCAAGCTTTTTCCCATTTTTTCTTTGCCATCAGTTCCAACTAAAAGAGGAACTGTGAGGACATTTTGGGGTGTTTGGCCGTAGGCTTTTTGGATGGTGCGGCCTGCGAGTAGGTTGAATGTTTGGTCTGTTCCTCCAAGTTCGAGGTCGGATTTGAGGGCAACAGAATCGTATCCTTGCATTAATGGATACAAAAATTCGTGCATGTAGATTGGATTGTTTTTCTTGATGCGGTCTTGGTACATATCTCTTTCCAGCATTTGGTGGACGGTGAATACTTGAGCGAGTTTTACAACATCTGCGAAATTGAGTTTTGAGAGCCAATCTGCGTTCCATTGAACATCTATTTTGTCGGTGTCGAGGATTGTTCCAGCCTGTTCTATATATTTTTTGGCGTTTGCTTCCAGTTCTTGTTTGGTTTTTACGGGTCTAGAGTTGAGCTTGTCTGTGGGATCGCCAATTTGACCGGTGAAATTCCCAAATAGTAACTGGATATGGTGGCCTGCGTCTTGGAATTCGCGCAGTTTTTTTATAACTACCATGTGCCCAATGTGGAGGTCTGCGCCCGATGGGTCTATCCCTAACTTAACTTTTAGTTGTTTTCCGGAGGCTAGTTTTTCTTCGAGTTCTTTGCGAACAATTACATCAACTACACTTCGATTTAAGAGTGATTTATTGTCTATTTTCATTGTATTTGGTTATTGCGCTATAAAAATAGCAAATGGCTCTTTGTATGGCAATGGTATAAAAAGTTTTGCTACCCTTGACAAAAATATATCTTGTCGATAGTGTGTTCTTCCTTAAATTTTTAATTTAAGCCGATGTGGGGAGAAGTATTGTGTCAAATTGGTTTCACGGATGGCGAGACAAAGGTTTATCTTGAGTTGTTAAAAATCGGTTCACAACCTTGTAGCGTTGTCGCTAAACGGCTTAAAGTCAACCGTAGTAGTGTGTATTCAACTTTAAAATCCTTAATGAAAAAAGGGGTGGTTAGTTGCGTTGACAAGGATGGTGTGAAACTATTCTCGTCCTGTGATCCAAATTCTCTTGTTGGATATGTAGATAGACGATGTAGGGCATTTAATTATTATCGCGAGAGAGTTTTGGGTTTTGTTTCCGATATGCGCAAGGTGTCTGATCTGGATGTTGATATAAGTAATCCAAAAATTCGTTATTATGATGGAAAGGAGGGCGTAAAAACCGTTATGTATGACGCTTTGCTTTGTAGCGATATTCGCTATTCATTTTTACCGATGCATAAGTGGTTAAAATTCGGGTACGAAAGCTTCCTGTTGGATTACAGGGAGCGCAGAATTACTAAGTTAGGAAAAAAATTAAAGGCAATAACTACAGATGCCCCCGATGTGCGGGCTTTTTTTGAAGTTAATTATGATAAAAATTCAGATTTGACTGAGATTTTATATTTGCGAGATCCAATTTTCAAAGATATGTTTGAAAATCAAATTAATATTTATACAGGGAAAGTGGCTATTTTGCATCTTGAGCCTGGAGAGGAATATGGGGTGATTATTGAGGATGAGACGATTTTTAGGATGCATAAAATGATTTTTGATGTATGCTACAAGAGCTTAATTCTTAGAAATGCGGATAGACAAATATTTGGCGTTGAAGTATGAAAATTTATCACGATCACAGTGTGAGAAGCTGATTAATGATGCTTGTGTTTTCGTTAATGGCAAACAAGCTAAAAAAAGTTTGGAAGTTAGAGAGACTGATAAAATTGAGATTAGGGAAAATGAAGTTCTTGACGTGGTTGGTGGTGATTTTGATGTGCCGATTTTGTATGAGGATGCGGATTTGTTGGTTGTGGATAAACCGGCTGGGCTTGTTGTTCATGGAAATAGCGAAAAAGACTTTTCGCTTGTGAAGGTTTTGTGGGATAAAATTAAGGTTTCTGAGTTTGATGATAAAATTAGGCCGGGAATTGTACATAGACTTGATAAAGATACATCCGGATTGCTTGTTGTGGCCAAAACCCGTGGAGCTTTTGAATTTTTGGTGGATCAATTTAGAAATCGCGAGGTTCATAAAGAATATTTTGCTCTTGTTCTTGGCGGATTTGCAAAAACTAAGGGGATTATTGATGCTCCTGTTGTTCGGGCTGTGAAAAATCGCAAAAAAATGGCTGTGAGTGCGGGGATAGATTCAAAGAATGCCAGGACAAATTATGAGGTTTTGGGTGAGTATAATTATAAGGGGGAGGTTTATTCTTGGCTAAATGTGGTGATTGAGACAGGGCGTACTCACCAAATTCGTGTACACATGGCTGCTATATCACATCCGGTTGTTGGAGATGATAGCTATGGTAATAAAAGGATAAATAAGATGTGGAAGAAGTCTTTAGGTCTAAGTAGGCAATTTTTGCATGCACATAAATTACGATTTTTGTTGCCAAGTACAAAAAAATCGCTAGAACTTAATAGCGATTTAAGTGTTGATTTGAATAAAGTTTTGAAAGCTATTTCTGCTTAATGTCTGTTATTTCTAAGACTGTTAGTTCTTGTCTGTGTCCTTGTGTTTTTTGGTATCTCTTTTTTGCTTTCATTTTGAAGACAACAATTTTTTCACCTCTCTTGTGCTCAAGGATTTTTGCGGTTACTTCTGCACCAACTGTTGGTGTGCCGACTTCAACTTTTCCGTTGTCATCGATTAAAAGAACTTGATCAATTTTGATACTTGATCCCTCTTTTCCCTCCATTCTATTTACTTCTATTTTTGCCCCCTTCTCTACTTTATATTGGGCACCTGCTGTTTCTATAATTGCGAACATAGTGTTTTGTTTAAATGCTGTACAAATTTAGGTGATAAATGGCTTTTGGTCAAGCTAATTTTTGGCCAATATCCAGTTTTTTAATTCCTTAATCCCCTGCTCAATTGATTCTTCGATGATTGTTTGTTCTTTATTGGAGAATTTTCCCAGAACAAAGCTACTTAAATCCATGAGGTTTGGGGCGTATTCTCCCCGGCTTTCAATGCCGATTCTAATTCTAGTGAAATTTTTTCCGATGGCCTCGATTATTGAGCGCATTCCGTTGTGTGTTCCAGCTGATCCACTTTTTCTTGTGCGTATTTTTCCAAGGGGTAGATCTATATCATCGTAGACAACCACCATATTTTGAGGTTTTTCTTTATAGAATTGGAGAATTTTTTGAACTGCTTCTCCCGAGTTATTCATATAGGTTGTTGGTAAAACAAAAAGTAGCTCTTTACCTTTGAATTTACTTTTTGCCAGGTATGCATTGAGTCTTTTGCTTTCGGTGAAGGAAATTTCATCTTTTTTTTGGTCGGTGAATCTTTGAATGAGACGAAATCCCACATTGTGTCTTGTGTTTTCGTACTTTTCTCCGATATTTCCAAGTCCAATTATAATTTTCATGATCTGAATGGTATTGATTTGGAGCTTATTCTAACACAATCTCCTAATTTTGCACCTCTTTTTTTCAATTCTTTTTGTAAACCGGTTTTTTCAAATTGACGATATACTCTTTCCAATCCCTCAGTATTGTTTAGATTGGTCATAATAATCATTTGTTCTAACCGCTTTCCGCTGACATAGAAACTTTTCTTGGTCGCTGTTTCTTTTATTTGATCTATAACATAGCGATTTCTGTCTAAATGTGGTTCGTGGATTTCGATATCTTCTTGTTCCGGCTCTTGATCTTTCTTTGTTTGCTCTGCTTTTTTGATTTTTTGCAGTTGCTTTGTGATATCGAACATTAAGGGCTTAAGGCCTTCGTGGGTTAATGCCGAAATTGTGTGATCTGCTTTAAGAGTTTTTTTGAGTTTCTTTATTTCTTTCTCTTCAAGAAGGTCGATTTTATTGATTACTATTATTTCTTGTTTCTTACCTAGGTCTTTGTCGAACTTTTTAAGTTCTTTGATTATTGTTTTATATGATTCCTTAGGGTTTTGATGCGATGCATCTACGAGGTGTACTAGAAGTGCTGTTCTGGAAATGTGTTTTAAGAATTGGTGTCCCAGTCCTTTTCCTTCGCTTGCTCCTTCAATCAATCCGGGAATGTCTGCGACTACAAAGGAATCATTTGCACTGCCTCCAAATTTACTCATATTTACTACGCCGAGGTTTGGGGTGAGGGTGGTAAAATGGTATGCGGCAATTTTTGGTCGGGCATTGCTAATAACCGAGATTAGCGTGGATTTTCCAGCTGATGGTAGACCAATTATACCTACATCTGCTACCATTTTTAGTTCGAGTGTTAGTTCTGTTGTTTCTCCGGGTTCGCCTGTTTCTGCAAATCTTGGTGCCTGATGAGTGGAGGTTTTGAATCTGGAGTTTCCTAGCCCCCCTTTTCCCCCTTTTGCTACTGTTACCTGGTCGGCAATATGGTTTAAATCGGCTATCATTTGTGATTTATCTGCGTTGTATACAATGGTTCCCAATGGGACTTCAATTATTAGATGTGAGGCGTTTGCTCCGTGCATGTTTTTTCCCAGTCCGTGCCCTCCTCTTTCGGCTTTAAAAATCCTTTTATGTGCCATGTGGCTAAGGGTGTTGAGGTGTGTATTTACTTTTATTATGATGTCCCCGCCGTTTCCGGCATCGCCACCGTCCGGTCCGCCTTTTGGTACAAATTTTTCGCGGCGAAAGCTCATACATCCGTCGCCTCCGGCGCCGCCTACTACCTTTATTTTGTGTTCATCTAGAAACATTTTTTGCGGGTTGACAATATTTAGTGGCTGTATTGTACATACTTTTGTGATTTTTTGAAATATTTTTTCTTTCAAAGTTGTGGCTTTTTTGATAGATTCTTTTTGTCTGCATTGCCCGGATGGCGGAATTGGTAGACGCGCGGGATTCAAAATCCCGTTCTCGCAAGGGAGTGAGGGTTCGATTCCCTCTCCGGGCACCATTTTAACAATCGACTTATGAAAATCGGAAAGTCTCTCGAGGTTTCTTTAAAGCCTAGTAAGTCCTTTTTTACGATTGTAGTGATTGCGTTTGGGGTTGTGATGTTTTGGAGGGGGGTTTGGAATTTGCTGGATTTGTATTTGTTTCCTGGGAGTCCTATTTTGAGTGATATTGCTAGTATCGCTTTGGGCCTTTTTGTTATTTATTTGCCGGATAAGTCCTTTAAGGATCTGATTTAATGACTGAAATTTTCGATTCATTGTTGGAGATTACTCGTGGGCTTGGACATTTTGGAGTTTTTTTGTTGATGGCCATTGAGAGTAGTTTTATACCTTTTCCTTCCGAAGTAGTAGTGTTGCCAGCGGCTTATTTGGCCTCGAATGGTGAAATGAGTGTGTGGTTAATTGTTTTAGCTGGTGTTTTGGGAAGTTTGACCGGTGCAAGTCTGAATTATGTATTAGCGCGGTATTTGGGTAGAAGTGTGGTTTATGGTTTAGCGAAGAAAAATTTTATGAAGTATTTGCTAGTTACTCATCGTAAGCTTGAGCATGCAGAAGAGTTCTTTTTGAAGTATGGTCGAATTTCCACTTTTTTAGGGAGGCTGCTTCCAGCTATTCGTCAGTTAATTTCTATTCCGGCAGGTTTCTCAAAGATGCCTTTTTGGTCTTTTATCCTGTTTACTGCTTTGGGATCGGGTTTGTGGGTGATTGTTCTGACTTTTCTTGGGTATTATTTTGGGGCGAATCAGGATTTGCTTGCCGAGCATTATCGTAGTCTGAAGTTTATTTTTGGAGGCTTTGTGGTCCTTGTTGTTGCGGTTTTTCTTGGGCTAAGGTATCTTCGTAGGGATAAGTAGATCCTATGAATTTGCCGTATTCTTCTGTTTTCTTCATTTCTGAAATTATTTGGGACTTTTTTTGGAGATATTCTTCTTTTGTGTATTGAATATTGAAGATGTGGAATTGTTTGTGCTGAAGGTTTACGCAGAAGAGGCAATCCTGACACTGAAAGCACTGCTCGCAGTATTCAAGGTTCGCACTTTCCCAGCAGTTGTAGCAAAAATTGGAATTATGTAGAAAATAGGAGGAAACACATTCGTAATTCCATTTTGAAAAATCTCCAATGACGACATCACAACAATCTTCACAATTAATTAACTTGTCAGAATACAAACTGTCCTTTGATTTTTCGGAATCGAAGCAGTAGTGGCAGTTTTGACAATTGTATAAATGATCTCCCTCACAGTTTTCACAGGAGTCTTGGATGCTTTGCTGGTGTGGTTGTGTTTTTTTAAATTCTTGGAATTTCTCGATTATTTTTTCAGGGGACTCCATAGCATTTTTGACAATTTTTTCGTATTCTTCCGGTGAGTATCTTTTATTGAGTATGTGATATTTCTTTTGCCTTAGGTTCATGCAGGCAAAACAATTTTGACATCCTTTGAGGTTTTCGCAGAAATCACAGTCACTGCAGTTCAAACACTCTCTTGAATGGTTGCAGTTATAGCTTTTTTTGCAGTTTGTACATCCATAACAGAGTTGGCATCTTTCCATGATGTTACAATCTATGCAGGAATCGCAGAAAAATAACCTTTTGCCGTAAAGACAATTCTCGGATTGATAGCAATCTGTTACTAAATAGCAATTTTTCGATTCTCCTATATAGTTTGAATATTCGCAATTTTCGCAGGATACCTGACCAAGTGCCAAGCGTGGTTGAGAATCTCTCAGTTTTTCAAATTTTTCAAGATATAACATGAAAATCGATTATATGGCCTGCCAAAAACATTCATGACAGAAAACTTTGTATGGGCTATCTTCTTTGTATGTACTTAGGATGTTTTTCCCACATGAGTCACAGCTTCTTTTATAAAGGCGATCTTCATTGCGGAGCGAGAGTCTGCGTGTTTGTCTACATAAGGGGCAATTTTCTGGAGTCGGAAGATTTTTTTTTGTATAAAATTCCTTTTCAAATTCCAGAATTTTAAAAGCCCTTTCGCATAATTTACATATTTTTTGATTGCTCATAGCCATAAGTTAGTATAGCTAAATATTAAATGCTGATCTTTATATTACAAATTTTGTCTGTTTTTTTTGAAAAGTTGTTTACTGATGCGAAAAAAACGATGATTTATTTTTCTATTTTACGAAGTTTTGTGAATTTTGCAGCTTCCCAAAAGTGGTCGTAAAGACCGGAGTGGAGTTTTGTAAGCATGGAACTTTTGATGACTGCTCCCCTAACTTTGTTGTTTTCGTCTTTAATCCAGAGGGCTGTGGTGTTTGCTTCAGGTAGTATTATTACGAAATAATCTGAAAGTTTTTGGTTGTAGATTATTTTTGTTTTGCGCATTTCTTTTTCGTCATTGTCTATGATGTTCCAGCTTAATTTTCCTGGATTCGCGAAAACCGGGAAACAGCCGCGTCCTTTTTTCATTCTGCGTTGAACAAATTGTTGATCTGTATCTATTCCCATCTTTTCAATGCCCATCTCAAAATTGCCGTATGAAAGTATTTTGTCCCAATTTAAATAGCTTAGGTCTACAAATTTTTCACCGATTTCTTCTTCGCTGAATGTTTCTATGCTTTGGTTTTCTTCACTGTTTTCCATTATTTTTAAGAATGGTTTTATTTCACGGAGCCGTTCAGCGTTTTTATAAAATTCCCGTCCTTGGCTCATCAGCCCATCTATGTATCCATTAAGTTTCGCTGCTGTGAGTCGTTTTTGTCGATTACCTTCTGCATTTATTAGTTTTTCATCTATTAGTTTTTCTGTAATGCGATATCCCCTATCTTTCGGGATTGCTGTGCGCTTGCTGAGATCGTATATGGTGGAATTTGGGTTTTTTAAAATGTTGAGATAGAAAGCGATTTCATCTTCACTTAGTCCCGAATTGCCTAATATTTGCTTGAGTTTTCGATTTAAGTCCATATAGAATGGTTTTAGTTTGCAACTTTAATATTTTTTCACAGTTTTGTCAAATGAGTCTAGCAAAATATTTGATTGTACATTATCACGAATTGGGGCTTAAGGGGAATAACAAGGATTTTTTTGTAAAGAAGTTGGTGAAAACTTTACGAGATCGTTTAAACTCTGAATTTTCTTTGACTCATAGTGTTAAGCATAGTATTGGCCGGATATATATTCCGCTTGAGGAAGGCGTGGATGAGGAGGCTTATGCGCGGGTTGTTGGTAGAATTTTTGGAATTAGGTATTTTGGATTTTATTTTGCCGGAGATCTTGATGTTGAGAAGTTGGGAGCGCAGATTTTTGAGAATTTGCCGGATTTGGATGCAGTTGCAACTTTTCGGGTGAAGTGTAAGCGATCTCAGCTTTATCCGCTGAATTCCAGTCAGGTAGAGCGAGAACTTGGGGCTATTTTGCTGCGGACTGGGATTGATAAAAAGGTGAAGATGGAGGCCGCTGATTTAGTTGTACAGGTGGAGATATTTAATGAAATGGCTTTTTTTAGTTTTAAGCGATACGAGGGGGCGGGGGGTTTGCCGGTTGCTAGTGGTGGACGGCTCTTGTCTCTTATCTCTACGGGGATCGATTCCCCTGTTGCTTCTTATTTGATGATGAGGCGGGGGGCGAAGGTTTATTTTGTACATTTCCATTCTTATCCTTATACTGATGAGGTTGAGGTTGAAAATGTGAAGAAGTTGGTGAAGATTCTTTGCGATTTTGGGGTCAGTGCAAAATTGTATTTAATTCCTCTTACTAAAATTCAGGAAACTATTGCTAAGACTTTGGAGATTCCGGCTAAATATCGGGTTGTTTTATATCGCAGGATGATGATTCGTTTGTCTGAGATGGTGGCGCGGAAGGTGAAGGCTAAGGGCTTGATTACCGGGGATAGTTTTGGTCAGGTGGCTTCGCAGACTACTGAAAATATGTATGCTATTCGCGAGGCGGCTAGTTTGCCCATTTACTCCCCGCTTATTGCCTTCGATAAGGAAGATGTGGTTAATGTAGCTGAAAAGATTGGGACTTTTGAGATTTCTAGGCTTCCCTGCAAGGACACTTGTGCGATGTTTAGTCCGAAGCATCCTGTTTTGGATGCCAATCCTTATGATGTGCGGGAGTTGGAGAAGTTTTTGGATATAGATGGATTGTTGGTGGAGGCTTATGAGGGGGTGGAGATATTGGATTTTTAGTATCGATCATTTGCGGTCAACCCTTAATTATGCTATAATTATAGTGTTTTATTATATAATAGTTAGTAATATGGGTGATCAATTAAATTATACACCGGGTGAGAAAGAGCCTTCTGTGTCAATGCCTCAATCTGCTGAAGATTTGGCTGTGAAGAGAGAAGAAAATAAGAAACAGGTTGAGAAAGTAGCGAAGTTACGTCAGATTTCTCATAGAGTTACGGTTTTAAATAGTAGTAGTGAAATGTCTGATGAGATGTACCAAAAGCAAGTTAGGGAAATTATATTGAGTTTGGATAGGAATATTCCTGGTGCAGGTATTGCTAAAAGGCTTGAAGAGTTAGGTGGGGGTAAGGATGAGGAGATTTTTGTTAATACTGCTTATGATTCTCCTGTGAGTGAGGCAAAAATCTTGAATACTTTGGAGGATTCAAGCCCGCTTAATGAGGATGATATTATTATTTATAAGGAATATACCCATGGATTTGGACATCCAGATGATGTTCTTCAAAATACTCATTCAGTAGCTGTTGTTGTTGTAAGGGTAGATGCTGCTGAAGTTCAGGTGGTAACGGATCTTGATGTGAATGATGTCCAGCACTAGATTGTATTGGCTAGTTTTTGATGAAAATGTTTTTTTCGCAGCTTTTTGTTGTAGCTAATGGCGAAACGGTGGGCTTCGTCGCGGGCGCGCTGGAGGAGTTGGAGAGCCTTGTTGTTTTTTTCGAGAAGGATTGAAGTTTTTGAGTTTGGTGTGAAGATTTCCTCTAATTGTTTTGCCAGGGAGATGTGGGGAATTTTTAGGCCCAGACCCTTTAGGACCTTTGTTGCGATTTGTAATTGTCCTTTGCCGCCATCGACCACAATTAGATCCGGTACACTGCTGAAAGATGCGTCAATTCTGTGTTTATTTTTGTCGTAGGCCATTGCGAGGGGGTTTTTGCTTTGTAGTTCTTTAGGGGCCTGCTTAATCTCCTCAAATCCCAGCATTAGGTAGTAATCTTTTAGCTCAGGATGGCAGCGAATGTATACTCTTTTGGAGGCGGCTTTTTGCAGGGCGTGTTTGAGAATTTTGTGACCGAGCTTTTTGCCTCTTTCTTTTGGTGAAATCCAGAGGTTGTTAAATTCGCTAACTGTTTTTGAATGGTCTGTTATTCGAATAAGTCCTACAGGTTTATCTTTTTTTAGTAGTACATAAAAATCTTTGTATGTGAGTCCTTTTGTGGCGGTATTTTTCTCTATAAATTCCCAGTGTTTTTTTAAGGCTTTTTTGAGGCTGTATGGTTTCCATTTTTCTTCGTTGGCAATTTTTTGGAGGCGGCGGATTAGCACTTCTTCCATAGATTTATAGTCGTCTGGCTTGTTGACTACTGTTTTTAGCTGAAATTTTCGGTAGTGATCTTTTTTAGGGATGCCTTTTTCGAAAACTACCATTGAGCCAACCGTGTCTGTGCCGCTGAGGTGAGAAATGTCGTAACATTCGATTCTTTTGGGTTCTTCTTTTAGCTTGAGGGTTTTTTGAAGTTCTTTGAGGGATTCTTGGCTCAGTTCGCTTTCTTCTTGCCAGCTTGGGCGGTGGCGGTCTGCGTAGATCTTGGCATTTTTGAAGCTGAGATCCAGGAGTTTGTTTTTGTCACCTTTTTGGGGAATTGTGATTTTTATTGATTTGCCTGCTTCTTGTGAGATTAGTTCTCTGAATTCTTTTTGGTTATCGAAGCCGTGTGGGATGAGGATTTCTTTGGGAAAATCCTGAGCTATTTCGTAGTATTGATGCAAAAAGGCTTCAAGGACTTCATTGTTTTCGCTGTTTTCTTCCACTTCTTTTGCTGTGAGGATGAAGTTTTCCTGGCCGAGGAGTTTGCCGTCGCGGATTTGGAAGAGATTAAAGTAGGCTTGTTGATGTGTTACCAGGTAATTGATGATGTCCTTGTCTGTGGTGTCCGGGCTTGATACCTTTTGGCGTTCAAGGATTTTTTCGATTTTCTGGAGGCGATCTCTGAGGTTTGCTGCTTTTTCGAATTGACGATTTTTGGCCAGTTTCATCATTTGAGCTTTAATATTCCCTACTATATCTTCTGCTTTGCCGTTTAGGAAATTTTCGATATGTTTGATTAGCTCGTTGTATTCCTCTTTGCTACATTTGTTTATGCAAGGGGCGCAACAGCGTTTTATGTAGTAATCCAGGCAGGGGTATTTTATGGTTTTGTGGGTGACTATTACTTTGTTTTTAGTTTCCTGAATTTCTAGATTGCAATGGCGGTATGGAAATATTTTTTTTAAGACTTTGAGTATTTCTGTAACTTTTTTTCCTGCTGTTTTTGGCCCATAGTAATTCGCCTTATCCTTTTTGACTTCTCTCACGATTTGGATGCGCGGGTAATCTTCCTTTGTTATTTTGATGTAGACATAGTTTTTGTCGTCTTTCATCAAAACATTGTATTTTGGTTGAAGCTGTTTAATGGTGTTGGTTTCCAAAATAAGGGATTCCAGTTCGCTATCTACCTCGATAAATTTGAGGTCCGCAATGTTTTCGAGGAGTTTTTTTGTGCGGGTAGAATGTTCGTAGTTCTTTTGAAAATACTGTTTCACCCGTTTTTTTAGCGATTTTGCCTTGCCTACATAAATAACAATCCCCTCTTTGTCGATCATCTTATAAATGCCCGGAGAATCGGGGAGATCGCTTAAGATTTTTTTTAATTTTTTTTCTTCGATCATGTTTTAAAGTATACTTAAATCATGTCAAATAGTGTAGAAAAAAAATATTGGGAGCGGGTTAGGAAATATCTTCCTGTTTTGCGCTTTGTGCCAGGCATAAGGATGGTGGCTGTTTGTAATAATTTGGCTTTTGGAAAGGTTAGTGAGCACAGTGATATTGATCTTTTTATCGTGGCGAAGGAGGGGCGACTTTTTGTGGTGCGAACTTTTGTTACTGCGATTCTGCATCTGCTGGGCGTGCGCAGGCATGGGGATAAGGTTGCGGGGAGATTTTGTTTGAGTTTTTTTGTAGATGATAGCGCTTTGGATTTGAGAGGGATTGCTTTGGAAAATGATGTTTATCTGAAAATTTGGATGATGACTATGAAGCCAGTGGTTGATGATGGTGTGTTTGAAAAGTTTCTTATGGTGAATGAAGTTAGGAATGATTTTACAGGAAAGGTTTTTAAGCCTTTCCGATTTTTTAGTTTTGCTTCCGGTGGGATTTCAAATAAATTGTTTGCTTTTTTTCAGTTGCGGATGATTGAGAATAAACGCAGAAAGTTAGCTGATCATAGCGGTATTGTGGCAAATATGCACATGCTAAAATTTCATAATATAGATAGGCGAAAGAAGTATCAATATTTGTGGAAGGATAAGTATGGGGACGAAGAAGTGAGTTTGGAGAAGTTTTTGACTATCCTTTGATGTCGTTCTTGTTCTTGAATTTGATACTTATGGCTGTGCCGTTAAAGCCGTATTCTTTGCGAATTTGGTTCTCCAGGTATCTTGGATAAGTGAAGTGGAGGTCTTTGGGGTTTCTGAAAAACAGGACAAATCTTGGAGGTCTGATGTCTACCTGACTGGCGTAAAAAAATTTTGGTTTACGGCTTTTTACTGATGCTGGTAGGTGTTTTTGGGTGACTTTTTGTAGATAGCTGTTTAATTGGGGTGTGGGGATTCTTTTTTCTCGTTCTTTTGTAATTTCTTTTGCCAGTTGTAGGATTTGGTTGGTATTGCGTTTGTTTTTTGCGGAGATGAAAACTACAGGCGCCCATGGTATAAAGGCCATTTTTTTCCTCAATTTCCATATTATGCGATCTCTTTCTTCTTCACCTTTTTCAAGCAGGTCTATTTTATTGATGGCGAGTATTATTCCTTTTTCTTTTTCTACTGCCATACTGGCGACATGGCAATCTTGTTGGCTTAGACCTTTTTCACCATCTATTAAGAGGACAACGACTTCAGATCTATCTATTCCCAGCAAAACACGGAGTGCGCTGAATTTTTCGATTCCTTTTTCAATTTTCCCGGGCCTGCGTAGTCCGGCCGTGTCTATGAGGTTGAATTTTTGGTCTTTGAAAATTAGTTCCGTGTCTGTGATATCTCTGGTTGTGCCTGGGATGTGTGAAACTATCACTTTTTCTGAGTTGGTTAGAGCATTAATTAGTGATGATTTTCCGGCGTTTGGTTTGCCTATTATGCAGAGGTCTATTTGGTCTTCTTGTTTTTTTGGTTTTGTGCTTTTTTTGATTTTTTGTTCTTTGAGTTTTTTCTCAATTGCGTGTTGCAGTGTGTCTATGCCGGTTTTGTGGATTGCTGAGATTTGAACCGGTTCGTCAAAGCCTAGCTCGTATATATTGTAGATATTATTCTCGATATTGGGGTGGTCGCATTTGTTGGCGACTATAATGACTTGTTTTTTGCTTTTGCGTAGGATCTCTGCTGCAGCAAAATCATTTGCCGTTAAGTCCTGAATGGTATCTATAACAAAAAGTATTACATTTGCCTCATTTATTGCTAGGGCGGCTTGGGTTTGGATATCTTCTTCGATGTTTTCTTGTTTGCCGTATTCGAGTCCCCCGGTGTCTACCAAAATACAATCGTATCCGTTTACATCGATATGATGAAATATCCTATCTCTGGTTGTACCTGCTTCTTTTGCGGTTATTGCCAGTTTTTTGCCAATGAGCCTGTTGAATAGTGTCGATTTTCCTACATTTGGTCGCCCTACAATGGCGATCGTCGGCGCGGAGTCCATTTAGATAAATTAATTGCTTTGCGATTATATTCTTGTGCTTCCTTTTTGGCAAGGGCATGTGCTATAATGTGCTGGAATTAAATTTTGATAAATGCGCAATAGAGTTTTAAAAGGTTTTCTTGTTTTGGGGCTGGTGTCCACGATGTTTTTTGGTGGGACGCTAAGTGTGTTTGCTGCTGAGGGTGATCAACAAAGTCCGCAGACTATTTTGCCTATTGGTGATAAGGATGGTAATCGCTATTCTGTTGCTGAGTGTGAGGAGAAATTGATGGTGAATATTTTTAATGCTGGTGGAGAGTCGGCCCCGGCGTTTGAAGAGGACAGAAGCTTGTATTTGTACTGTGCTCTTGTGACTGGGCAAATCAAATTTTGGATGGTCCCCTATTATATCAGTTATATTTTAGAATTTTTGATTGGGATATCCGGTTTGCTTTGTGTTTTGGCCATTGTTATTGGTGGTTTTTTCTATCTTTTCTCTGGGATTTCCGAGGACAAAGAGACCGGCAAAAAGGCTATTTTGTATGGATTGATTGGGATGATTCTTACTTTAACGGCTTGGGCTTTGGTGAATATTATTATTGGAGTTCTTTCTTCTTAGGCTTTTTGAAATTTTTCCCATTTATCTTCCAAAAAGTTGATTAGGTTTTTTTGAAAGGTTTCTGTGTCAAACTCTTTGGCGTGTTCTATGATTTCTTGTTTGCTGAATTTTTGTTTATTGTCTAAATATTCTTGGACTGCTTTTTTTAGATTGTTTGAGTTTTGTTCAGTGAAAAAGATTCCAGTTTTGTTTTCGATTATGGTATCGAGTGCTCCACCTTCTTTATAGGCTATGACAGGTTTTCCGGAGGCCATAGCTTCCAGAGGAATGATTCCAAAATCTTCTACTTGCGGAAAAATTAGGGCTTCACATTCACTATATAATTCTTGAAGTTTTTCGTCCGACACATAACCTAAGAAATCGATATTGTCGTTTGCCATTGCTTTTAAGTCTTCTTCCATTATGCCTGTGCCGGCAATTTTTATGGGAAGTTTTAATTCGTTGAAGGCTTTTACTATCAGGTCAAATTTTTTGTATGGAATTAGTCTACCTACTGCTAGGAAATATCCTTTTGATTTTTTATCTGTCTCAAAATTCTTCATTTCCACCATGGGATGAATGACTTTTGAATTTTTACCGTAATATTTTCCTATTCTCTTTTTCGTGAGTGATGAATTGGCAATGTAGTGGTCTACCCTATCGGCAGAAAGTCTGTCCCAGAGACGGATTTTGTGGAGGTGGCGTTTTGCGAAAAATTTAATTATTGGATTCATCTTGTATTCGCGGATGTAGCTGTGCCAGTTGTCCCAGGCGTAGCGCATAGGGCTATGGCAGTAGCAGACATGCATTGTGTTTGGTTTTGTAATAATTCCTTTTGCACATGAGTGTGAACTGCTTATGACAATGTCGAACTCGCTGAGGTCAAATAATTCGTAGGCGTAAGGCATCATCCCTAGGTATAGTTGATGTTTTTTTTTGGCAAAAGGCATTTTTTGAATGAAGGATGTGTTGATGCCCGCATTTTCGAATCCTTTTAGAGTTTGGGGATTGTAGATTGATGTGAATATTGGGGCTTTGGGAAACATTTCGTGCAGGACAAGATTAACTTTTTCTGCTCCGCCTGGTGTTGTCATCCAATCAAAAACAAGAGCTATTTTTGCTTCTTTGATATTCATGTTTTTATACTATGTTGTTTTGCCCTTTACTTCAATAGAGAGTTGTAGGAGTTTTTTAGCTTAAGGGCGTCTTGTGCTTTTGCTTTGAGAATTTTTATAACATTGTTGTCCGGGTCTCTTTTTAGCAGTCTCTCGCAGGTTTTTTCCACTTCTTTGTATTTCCTGTCTTTATACATTTGATCAATGTATTCCAGGGCAATTTCTTCGTTCTCGCTTGTGATTGTTGCTTTTTGTTTTTTGGAGATGTCTGTTGTTAGAGTTAGCTTGCCGATGCGGCTTTTAAGTAATATTTGGATGTAAATAAAACCTAGT
>JAHIRL010000094.1 GCA_018818755.1 Patescibacteria group bacterium | reverse complement strand
TAGTTACGGCCGCCGTTCACCAGGGCTTAGATTCAAGGCGTGAACCTATCCTCGTAACCTTCTGGCACTGGGCAGGAGTCAGCCCGTATACATCGTCTTACGACTTAGCACGGACCTGTGTTTTTGATAAACAGTTGCATGGGCTCTTTCGCTGCGGCCTACACCCCTTGAAAAAATCTTAGGACATAGGCAAGGCTTATCCCGAAGTTACGCCTGCTGTTTTGCCGAGTTCCTTAAACATAGTTGTCCCTAACACCTTGGTATTCTCTACCCACCCACCAGCGTTGGTTTGCGGTACGGTATGATGAAACTCTCGAAACGAGGATTTTCTAGTCCGCTGAAATCATCTGAATCGCTCCCTAAAGGGAACTTTGCGTAACTCCTTGCGAACTCTAGCGGATTTGCCTACTAGAGCTTAAGCTTGAAGCTTGCACGTAAATTCATTAATACGCTCAGACTATCCTGCGGTGTCAACCCGAATCTAGCGCCACTTTCACTTAGAGTAACTCCTCTCGCAAATCCCGAAGGATCTTTGATTGGTGATACACTTTGTTCCAGTTTTGCTTGGACGATTTTCATCATGTACAGGAATATTAACCTGTTATCCATCGGCTGCGGCTTTCGCCTTGACCTTAGGACCGACTAACCCCAAGTTGATTAACATGGCTTGGGAAACCTTGGGTTTTCGGTGTCAAAGTTTTTCACTCTGATGACGCTACTCATGCCAACATTTGCTCTTCTCAACGCTCCACCGGACCTTACAATCCGACTTCAGTGCTGATGAGAATGTTCTTCTACCGCTCCACATAAAGTGAAGCCCGTGTCTTCGGTTAGAGATTTGAGCCCCGTTATATTTTCGGCGCGAAATCACATAGACCAGTGAGCTGTTACGCACTCTTTAAAGGAGTGGCTGCTTCTAAGCCAACCTCCTGGTTGTATAAGTAATCTCACATCCTTTACCACTGAATCTCTATTTGGGACCTTAGACGACGATCTGGGCTGTTTCCCTTTTGACTACGGCACTTAGCTGTCGCAGTCTGACTCCCGTGCACCACACATGGGTATTTGGAGTTTGTCTAGGTTTGGTAGACTTATTTCGCCCCCTAGCCTAAACAGTGCTCTACCCCCGATGCTCTGAACATGAGGCTAGCCCTAAAGCTATTTCGAAGAAAACCAGCTATCTCCGGGTTCGATAACAATTTCTGCTCTATCCACAGGTCATCCGCCGCTCTTGCAACAACGGTCGGTTCGGTCCTCCAGTAGGCTTTACCCTACCTTCAACCTGCCCATGGATGGCTCACCCGGTTTCGGGTCTAGTGCATGATACTTGTCGCCGGTTAAGACTTGCTTTCGCTACGCCTCCGGGTTTGACTCCCTTAAGCTTGCACCATACAGCTAACTCGTTGGCCCGTTCTACAAAAAGTACGCGGTCACGCCCGAAAGCGCTCCCACTCTTTTTAAGCAAAGAATTTCAGGTACTATTTCACTCCCCTTCCCGGGGTGCTTTTCACCTTTCCCTCACGGTACTAGTTCACTATCGATCTCAAGATCTATTTAGCCTTGGGAGGTGGTCCTCCCAGATTCAAGCCGGATTTCTCGTGTCCGACTCTACTCAGGATACTCCTGCCAAATAAACTGTATTTCGCCGACGGGGCTATCACCCTCTATGGCAGATCTTTCCAGATCTTTTGGCTATACGGATTATTCAGGTATTGGAGTCCTACAACCCTCTATCCCGAAGGATAAAGTTTGGGCTGTTCCCGGTTCGCTCGCCACTACTACGGGAATCTCTATTTGATTTCTTTTCCCAGGGTACTTAGATGTTTCAGTTCCCCTAGTTGCCTCCTCTTTCGAGGTAATGGGACATAACTCCCACTGGGTTTCCCCATTCGGAAATCTCCGGGTCAAAGCTAGCTTAGCAGCTCGCCGAAGCTTATCGCAGCTGGCCACGTCCTTCATCGGAATCTTGAGTCAAGGCATCCATTCTTTGCTCTTTTTACAATGTTTTTATTGCGTCATCTTCTTGCATGCTTCCCGTCTCTATCTTTATTGAAGAAAGATCCGAAAAGCAAAAAATTTTTATGGCAATCAGAAAAAATAAATTGTCTTTTCTTAAATTGCAAATTCAAAAATTGAATTGATATGTAGTTATTTGTCGCAATAACTACATCCGAATTTTCAAGGATCAAGTCCCTATTTAAGGGACACCGGCCAAACCGGATTTTAAAAGGATGTATGTGATCCATACATCCCACAGCTTCCAACCTCACAAAATTCTTTAAGTTGAGGAGCTATGGGTTATACGGATTTCGTTCATAAGCGAGTTAAATACTTGACCTACACAAAAAAGGCCCACCAATTCTAGGGATGGGCCCTCTTAAAGTCAAGAGATTTTTATTATTATTTTTCTGATGAAGTTTTTGACAACAACCATTCGAGCCCTTTACCTATAAGACCAAGTCTTTTCCGTCTTTCAGCTCTCTCAGCATTAATCATTTCCATTGAGCCTGCAACAATCCTATCAATCTCTTCATCACACATTGGTTTATCAGCATTTCGATCTAATTCAAGATCATCTAAAAGACGTTTTATACCAGCTTCTTCTTTTTCCGGACTCAAATTACTAAAATAATCATCAAGTACAGATTTTTTATTTTCAGAACTTTTATTGTCCATAATAGTGATAATTAAAAAATAGACATTATTTCTAACACGTCTAATCTATTTTGTCAAGCTCTATCCTAATATACCACCCAAAAACTTAACTAAAAAATTCTGCAACGAACCGGTCGCCCACATCAAGGAGAGAATAAAAATTGCACCCCCCAAAAAAGCTAAAAAAGTCCAAGTACCCCCCATTCCAAAATATTTTTCCGCAAACCCTATATTTCCCGTCATATCTTTAATGTTCTTCCTGAAAACAATAATCAGAAAGCCCACAATCATCCCCAAAATTCCCTGTATTAACATATTGCGTGGTTAAACATATAAATCTTGCCACAATCAGATCAAAGCTGCAAACTAAACTTTACTTAGTTTCACGCTCAAGTTCCAAAAGCCCCATCTCAAACGCACCCAGTACACTTTCTTTTTCTAAATTCATAATTCCGGCAACTTTTTCAGCTTCGACAAGAGTTATCCTTACACCCTGAGCTACAGTAAAAGCATTAACTGGCTCTTTAGGCACCTCAACAAGGATATGTACTTTTTTTCTTCCTTTTGTAAGTACTATCATCTTCGACCTTTTCCCTCTACCAATATCTTTATATGAAATACTCACTGATTCTGGTTTTGAATTTTCCATTTGCTCAAACAATCTTTCCCAGACAGCCCTCTCTTTGCTTTCAAATATTTGTATCTCCAAACGACTGGACTCCAAATCATAAGGATATAAAAGCCCATCATCCCCGGTTCTAAGATGCGTATTAAATACATAAGGTAATTCGCTCCCCCATTGAATTTCCTGAATCACATCAGATATACATTCATATTTTTTATCATCAACTTGGGGAACAGGCACCGTAACACTCAAAACACTACCCCATTTTGTTTCTTCAGCTCTATTTTCAAGAACAACAGGACCTAAATCAAAATTACAAGTTTTTTGCAAAGCGACAGAAAACATATTCTGAATTTTCACCAACTCTTCTCCTAAAATTTTTTTCACATCTGAGTTTTTATCAATTTCTTCAGCTTCAACCCTTTCCACGCAAGGAAATCCTAACGCAGCTGACAAAATCAATCTTTTTGTAAATGAATTCATAATTATTTATTTTTAGCGTAAAATCATACTCAAAAAAACTGATTAAAACAATATATTTTTGATCCAGCAAGTACTTCATCCGAAATTCTTGATTTTTACTTTCTTGCGCGGTATAAGAGCTAAGCCTATTCTTTCGGCCGTTGGGGCCTTAGCTCAGTTGGCTAGAGCGCCTGCTTTGCACGCAGGAGGTCAAGGGTTCGACTCCCTTAGGCTCCACCACATTCACAGCTACGCTGTGAGGCCGAACGACTTACCAGAAGCGTGAGGCTAAGGCGCGAGCGAAAGCGAGCGCAACGATTCAAACACAATTCAAACACAATTCGGGCGATTAGCTCAGCTGGTTAGAGCGCCACACTGATAATGTGGAGGTCCCAAGTTCAAGTCTTGGATCGCCCACCATCTAAATCCTTTCCACAAGGGCCTTTTTAAGTTTCTCCATCACATCTTCCCTACTCCGGACAGTTGCATGCCCAAGCCAACCAACCTCATACCATTTTGGTTTAAAAACCTCATAATGTTCAAGTGGCGGCTTTCCAGACAAAAAATCTGTTTCCACCCGAAAATTTAAAATAAACTTCACCGCCCCCTCAACATCCTTAATGTCCTCCTCCGCCAAACCGGACAAAAGCAAACCGTTAGCCACATTTGTATAAGCAGGTGCAAATGACAAAACCACAATTTCCTTCCCCTCCGGAATCATCCCTTTAAATTTCATCTCGCGAAGCGCATCAAACGCAATTCGGTTGCCATGACTGTGAAGTATTAAATAAATTTTATTACTAACTTTAAAAAGTTCAGTAATGCTTTTCATGGCACGATTAACAATTTTCTTTCTAAATTCTGCGTCGTGATTATAAAGGCCATAATATATAGGAATAGCGGCGCTAGGAATTTTACACGCCCACTGATATCTGGAATGTCTCACCACGGCAGGCCAAACATATGTTTTAAAAAAAACATCATCATCACTTGCATTTTCAACCTCCTGAATTACACCCAAAATCGCCTCATAATCATGATATAGCTTGCTATCAAGTGGCAAAAGGCCATTAGGCAGTCCCGGAATTGATAAAATTGCTATCTTCTTCATGGATAGAAAGTATAGCGCAAAAAAATTCTAAACTAAATCTATTTGAGAACTATTGCAGTACCATTTGACGAATGATCTGCAATTTTCACTATATATCCACCTGCAGGAGTCCACATAACCATTATTTGGCAATGATTTCTTGAAATTTCACAATAATCCTCTTTTTTGAATTTGGCTCCCTGCTCCGGCATAGGCACACCAACTCTATACCTTAGATCTCTATTGCAATTTTCATCAAAAGGCACAACTTTTTTCTCTCCATCCTCATATTTAAACAAATAAGGAATCCGTACTCCATTTGCACTTTGCTCACACCTTCCTATCTCTAAAACAATTCTTCCTCTATCCCCACCAAGAATAAGTTTCCTGCGTGCATCTGATCTATTTTCGCCAAAATAAGTCCGCAAATCTCTAAAATTATCAGCAACTAATTCCAAAACATGAGCTTTTATCCCCACCCTTTCTAGCTCAATATCATTGGCAATGCGTATTCTTAAAAAATCAATATTTTCATCCTTATTATTCAAGGCTAATCCTATTTCCGTTGAACCATCACGAACATAACTCTTCTCAGCATGATGAATGATTTCCCTTTCATCATTATCCGTGAATTGATCAATAACGCTTTTTAAATCAAACTTTTTCAATTTGTTTATAAATAAAATAAAAAGAGTATTTTATATCACTATATGGCCTTACTGTCAAGCCCTTGATGACTTGTACGTAAATTTACAAAAAGACCAAAATAGGCTAAGATCACATTCGAAATACTTAACCTTTTCAATAATGAAAAAAACAACAGGATTAACCATATTGGCAATCATTCTTATAACTGCCGGTTTACTTTTCGGAGCATACTCAGTTGCTAGCTTCAGCTACGCAAGATCCACACAAAATAAACTAACCCAAGGAGGAATAACTCTAGAAGAGATCAAGAGTACGAGGGTTTTCTCATTCTTACAAAGTAAAGTAGATAAAAACATTGATCTCAACCTTAAAGAAGATCTTACTAGCTATGCAAACAAAGAAATCAGACAAGCGAGAAGAGCCGGTCTACTTTCCGGAACCGGAGCTCTATTAATCATAATAAGTGGAATTATTATTCTGATTACGAACAATTCCTCATCTACTAAAGCTCCAAAAGAAATAGCTAAAGAGCCTTCTCCTGAAGCAAAAAAGGAAGAATAAAACTCCATATCTTTCACAATTTATATGAAAAAAAACAATAAAAAATCCATCATTTTGGAATATTGCTAAACAACCAATCATCCAATTTACAAGGTAGGTTTTCAATAAAAAAACTCATTCAAACTGAAAAGGCACAGGATCTCAAAGAGAATTATGTCAATCAAGACGAGTACTGGACATGGTGATTTCATAAAGGTAAAAATACTTCACCCTCATTTGGTTATTTTAAAAAAGACAACTCTAAATCCTTAAAATAACTTTCATTTTTTTAAATAAAAAACAGACTACAAACCATGATTAGGGTAAATTAGATATTGCTATTTAGCTCTTTATATGCTATAATACTATGATTTAATCATAATAAATAAATCATGAAAAAAAATATCAAATTTTCAATTGTTATAAGCACTCATTGTTGTAGCAATAATTATCGGAGTAGTTCTTACTGGTCAAGGATCTGACTTACAGGGAAGATTCAGTATAAGATCAAAAACGACTCCATCCAACCAATGGTACGAATCACAAGCCGAAGATGAAATGCAAGAGTTGATTCACGGAGGTCAATATTATGAATCTGAAGCTGAAGATGCTATGCAAGAACTAATTTTTGGCGGAAAATAATTTCAGATAATAAATTAAAAAAACCTTACTGAGTTGTAAGGTTTTTTTCTTTGTACAATCCAAATTAAGTAGAGAAGCCGGGTTAGACTATCGTTGCCGATATCTAGACGTCTCAGAGAGACGCCGACCTAAGTTAGTTACACGACCTCTTACGAGGCCCTATTAACTCCCTTTAAGGAGGTGGTCCATCCGCACGTTCTCGTACGGATACCTTGTTACGACTTAGTGCCAATCAGAAGTTTTACCTTAGGCCCTGCTTAGCAGGGACTTCGGGCACCCCTTCCTTTCATCACTTGACGGGCGGTGAGTACAAGACCCAGGAACATATTCAACGTGCCGTGGCTGATACACGTTTACTAGCGATTCCAACTTCATGGGGGCGAGTTGCAGCCCCCAATCCGAACTGAGACTATTTTTGTGGGATTCGCTCCGGATTACTCCTTGGCTGCCCATTGTAATAGCCATTGTAGCGCGTGTGTCGCCCAGGACATAAGGGCCATGCTGATTTGACGTCATCCTCACCTTCCTCCTGGTTATGCCAGGCAGTCTCCTTAGAAAAATACAACTAAGGACGAGGGTTGCGCTCGTTTACGGACTTAACCGAACACCTCAAGGCACGAGCTGACGACAACCATGCAGCACCTGTCATTCC
>JAHIRL010000093.1 GCA_018818755.1 Patescibacteria group bacterium | reverse complement strand
CTTTACTTTTTTTGTTTTCTTATCGTATTTACTACGAAAAATATCTGCCCGCACCTCATCGTTAGCTAAACGACCAACTATTGCTCGATAAACATAATAGCTATCAAATGGTTCGCCTGTCCTTAATTCTAAGCCTGCTTTTTGCAAACTTTCTAGGTTAACTTTATTATCCAAAAACCTACAAAGTTTCTTTGGATTTAGACCGATAATTGTTTCTTCTTCTATGAGAGTTGGCCCAGTTCGATAAGGACCTTTGGCTCCTGCTTGTTGGCCATTACCGGTAGAAATTAAGACTTCATTAATAAAAGCTGGAGGGAGCTCTTTGATTTTTGGCCCAAGTAAGGCTTTTATTTCATTAAGGGTGGAGCCTCTGACGCCAAAGCAGTCTTTCCGTGTGTTAACGCTGGTTTCAACAAAATCAACCCTTACCCTTCTTTTTTGACCATCGTTTTCAATTTCCCAGTGAGTATATGGTTGTTTTTTGTTTTCTGTTATTCTAAAAGTAATCTGGTGGGCCATATGTAGTTATTATCGAGAATTAAGTCGGAAAACTTGTATGAAAAGAGGAAAAAGCTAGTTGATCTCCCCTTCAAAAACCGTCTTAGCTGGCCCGCGCATTAAGACTTTCCCTTCTTCGCCAATTTCAATATCTAAATTACCACCTGGCAGGTGGACTAAAACTCTCTTTTTACCGGAGGCTACGGCGCAAGCGCAAGCTCCTGTGCCGCAGGCCAGGGTCTCTCCAGCCCCGCGCTCCCAGACGATAACTTCCAGCTCTTTATCATTTAAAACCTTTACAAACTCAACATTGGTTCGATTGGGAAAGTGTGAATTGTTTTCAATCTGTGGTCCGAGCTCGAAAAGATTGATCTTAGATAAATCGTCCACAAATATAACAGCATGAGGATTTCCCATCGAAATGATATGTGCCTCAAATGTCCCGTTGTCCGTTGTCAGTTGTAAGTTGTCGGTTATTTCCGGCTGACCCATATCGACTTCTACCCCTTCAACCTCGCCAGTTGGGGAGAGAATAACTGCCGGCAGTCTGATCCCTGCCTTAGTCTCAACAGAGATGACCTCTTCTTTTAATTTGTCTTTCTCGTAAACATATTTGGCAAAGCAGCGGATCCCGTTACCGCACATTTCTGGCTCTGATCCGTCCGGATTTAAAATTTGCATCCGGTAATGGGCTTTGGTTGATGGCCAAACAATCAAGATGCCGTCAGCCCCTATGCCAAAATGGCGGTCACAGAGTTCAATGGCCAGTTGTTTGAAGTTGAGCTCGTCAAGTTTTTCCGAACGTGAATCAATGACGACAAAATCATTGCCCAAGCCTTGCATTTTCGTAAATTTCATTTCTTTTTCCTTTTTTTATTCTTCCTAATCGAGTAACCAAAATGGCCCAAATACTTGCCCAGAGAATAATAGTTCCTATGGGAATAGGATATCAGCTCGGCCGCTTCCATGTCAAAGGAGTCGTCTTTCTTCATATATTCTTTGGAAGCATGGACACATAAAACCTTGGCCATAAACATGTCGTGACTCCCAAGTTTTTTAATCTCTGTTACTTTGCACTCTATGTTTATCGGGCTCTCTTTAATTAAAGGGGCTTTGACGTGCTCTGCAGAAAGAGGGGTGAGTTTTAGCTCTTTGAATTTGTTTAAGTCACGACCTGACTTGACTCCGCAAAAGTCTGTAGCAAAAACCAATTTTTTTGTGGTTAGATTAATAACAAATTCGCCGGACTTTTTAATGATGGAGTGTGAGTGGCGTTCGGGACGGATAGAAACATAGGTCATGGCCGGCTCACTACAGATAGTGCCGGTCCAAGCAATCGTTATAATATTGTAATTTTCTGGATTATCTCCGCAGCTGACCATGACAGCGGGCAAGGGGTAGAGCATGGTCCCGGGTTTCCAAATTAGTTTTGACATATTGCTATTATATATTAATGGGAAAGGAGAAGAAAGGAGAGGAATGAAAGGAACGAGAAGGAGGGAGGGGAAAAACCTTTGCCTTTTATTTCCTTCTTTTTCCTTTTTCTTCCTTCTTGTTCCTTTCCGAATGGGAGAGAGTAATAAAAAGGAGTAGTTTTTAAAACGTAGCGATTAGTGAAACAAAATCCTGAATACGAAGCAATTGTTTTTCTGAACCGCCCCAAAAATGATTAAAAGTATCTTTCATAAACCTCTGGTCTTCAGAAACCAAAATGTTTCCCTCCTTCATGCAAACAATAAAATCAACGTCATTTTGGGCATCTGCATCTAATTCTGTGTTGTTATTTGTAGCTGCATGAAAGGCTATATAAAGAAAAGCGCGAATCCAGAAAGTAAGAAAAGGATATTTCCCTTTATTAGTTTTCCAATTATTAAGAAGTATGTTTTTGTCAAGAGTTCCACCGTAAAATATATCAATGAGAGTTTCGGCCATGGATTCCCCAAGCCGACTAAAAATATTTTCAAAATTAGCGCTCCTCTCCGAATTAAATTTTTTGTTTTGTTCGGACATTGTTTTTCGTATTTTAGACAGAATCATTCTAAAATTATCGCGTTGTTGTTTATGTTTCCCAGTTAAAAGTTTGAGTTGTATCTGTTCAAAGATGTCCGGCTTTGCTTGTAATATCTGTTTATTAATCTGTGTTTCGCGATGACCTTTTTCTGCTAAGGAAAGAAAATAATCTTCTCTAGAGGGAGTATCTTTTTCAAGCTCCATTGTGATGATTGTTCCTCTGTCGTGGAAATGCTGTTGGTGTTTTAAATCGAGAAGGAATGGTAAATATTGAAATAGCAATGGTCTTTTCTTATCATTAAGCCATAGGTGTAGTATCTGTTCATATAAAATAGCCGGAGATAAAATGAGTATCTTTTTTCTGTATACAAGATCTTTGAGCTTTGATGCTTCTAGTACAGGAAAATGTTCTGTTGAGAAAATATTCGTATCAAAAATTACTTTTTTCTTTGCCATATGGTGTCGAGATCTCGACACTCT
>JAHIRL010000092.1 GCA_018818755.1 Patescibacteria group bacterium | reverse complement strand
TTGCCGGGAGTATTTCCGATTACCAGGCTGAGGCGGACTGCGTCTGTGCCGTATTTTTCGATCATTTCTAGGGGGTCGATTCCGTTGTTTAGGGATTTACTCATTTTGCGGCCCTGCTTGTCTCTTATCAGTCCGTGAAGATAAACGGTTTTGAACGGAATATCGTTCAGGGCGTAGCTTGTCATCATTATCATGCGGGCTACCCAGAAGAATATGATGTCATAACCGGTTTCCAGGACTGCAGTGGGGTGGAAATATTTAAATTCGGGTGTTTTTTCGGGCCAGCCTAGTGTGGAAAATGTCCAAAGTCCGGATGAAAACCAGGTATCCAGGGTGTCTTCGTCCTGTTTCCACTTTTCGCCTTTGCATTTGGCGCAATTATTAAGAGGTTTGGTCTTGCTAGCTTCCTGGTGGCCACAACTTTTGCAATACCAAATCGGGATTCTGTGGCCAAACCAAATTTGGCGGGATATGCACCAATCGTGCAGATTCTCCATCCAGTTAAAATAGGTTTTATTGAATCTGTCAGGAACTATTTTGATCTTTTTCTTTTTTATTACTTCTATAGATTTTTCTTTGAGTGATACTTTTTTCCCGCCCTCTTTTATTACTGGTTTGTCGACATTTATGAACCATTGCTTGGAAATTAGTGGTTCGATTGTTGTACCACATCGGTAGCAGACGGATAGGTTGTGCTGATAATCCTCAATTTTTTCGATCAATCCCATTTTTTTCATATCTTTTACGATCGCTTCTCGGCATTCCAAGGTGGTCATTCCCTCGTATTTTCCGCAGTTAGCCATCATGCGGCCTTGTTCGTCTATGATGGATTTTGCAGGAATTTTGTGTCTCTGGGCTATTTCAAAATCAGTAAAACTGTGGGCAGGGGTAACTTTTACTGCTCCCGATCCAAATTTTGGATCTACTGCGTTATCCCCTACTACGATAATTTCAAACTCACCGAGGACTCCCGGAATCATATATTTCTTGCCGATCATCTCTTTGTATCTTTTGTCTTTTGGGTGGACGGCTACAGCTGTGTCTCCCAGTTTTGTTTCGGGCCTTGTTGTGGCGAGGGTGAATGGGCCGTATTTGATCCAGTAGAGTTTTTCGTTTGCTTCTTTATATTCCACTTCGTCGTTTGCAAGAGTGGACTCACAGCGTGGACACCAGTTAACAATTCTGTCACCTCTGTAAATCAATCCGTCTTTATACATGCGGATAAATACTTCCTGTACAGCATTTGTTAGGCCTTTGTCTAAGGTGTATCGCTCGCGTGACCAATCACAGCTTGCTCCCATTTTTCGGATTTGGTTGCGGATCGTATTTTGGGATTTGGCTACATATTTTTCGACTTCTTCGAGGAAATGCTTGCGTCCGAGCTTGTATTTATCCAAGCCTTTCTCTGCAAGCTGTTGTTCAACTTTGTTTTGAGTTGCTATGGAGGCATGGTCGGTACCGGGAAGCCAGAGGGCTTCGTAGCCCTTCATACGGTGGTAGCGAATGAGGATATCTTCGATGGCTAGCATGATGGCGTGGCCAAGGTGAAGCATGCCAGTTGCGTTCGGTGGGGGCATGGAAATTGTGTAGGGCTTCTTGTTTTTGTCTACTTTGGCCTTGAAGAAACCACTTTTTTCCCAATTCTCATATATCTTGTCTTCGTACTTTTTTGCTTCGTAAGATTTTTCCAGTTCTATTTTCATGTGTTGATTATTTTCTGTAATTTTATATATTATGTATGTACTTTACAATTTGTTTTGTGCCCATGTTATTGACACTGGGCATCGATTGCTTTATAATTTACAGGATACCAAAAGCTTATGACAAAGGAAATCCTCAGTAAAAAATCAGCGGAGAAAAAAAATCTGGAAAACCTTAATACTATGGATGAAGGTTCCGCAGATTCGTCTGAGGCTATTTCAAAAACATCTGCTGATGTGATGAGTGGAGCTGATCTTGGTTTGGAATCCAGTGAAAAAGTGTCTGAGGTTAGCACTGAGGGACGAGAAAAAAAATCTGATTCGGCTAAGACTGATGGCGCTAGGGGTAAAAAATTTGATCCAGCTGTTGTTCGTGCTCAGTTGTTGAAGAAAATGCCTACTGTGGAGAAGATGCGGGATCAGGTAGAAGCTGAAATAAAACATGAAATTAAATATCTTCGTAAGAAAGCTTTTAGAATGATTAGGGCTCCACATAAGGTTAGTTTCTTTGAGTTGGCGAATATTGTAAGAAAGATTCGTACTTTGAGAGCTTTGCTTTTGGAATTGGTGAAGGCTTCCTTTGATCGGCTAAAAACTCTCTGGCTTCGATTTGTTCACGGGATTATGTAAATGTGTTATAGTGCCGGCGATTTAAGGCTTTTTATGGCTGAACATAAAATTTTGATCGAAAAAATCAAGAAGCTGAAGAAACAGAAAAATGCTGTGATCTTGGCGCATAATTATCAGAGACCGGAAATTTATGATGTGGCTGATTTTATTGGAGATTCGCTAAAGCTTTGTTTGGAGGCTAGAGAAACTGATGCCGATATTATTTTGTTTTGTGGAGTTAGCTTTATGGCTGAGACTGCTTGCATTTTGAATCCTGATAAAAAGGTGATTGTACCTTTTATTGATGCCGGTTGTGCGATGGCAGATATGCTTAGTATTGAGGCTTTGCGAAAGATGAAGAAGGCGCATCCTGGGGTGCCGGTTGTTACTTATGTTAATTCTAGCGCTGAGGTGAAGGCGGAGAGTGATTATTGTTGTACTTCAGCCAATGCTGTGGAGGTGGTGAGGCGGATTGAGGGCGATAAGGTTTTGTTTGTGCCCGATAGAAATTTGGCGGGATATGTTGGGAGGCAGGTGCCAGAGAAGAAGGTTATTGCTTTTGATGGATATTGTCCGGTGCACGATATGATAAATGCTGAATATTTGGATGATGCGATTAAGACTTATCCCAGTGCGAAGTTGATTGCGCATCCTGAGTGTAGGCAGGAGGTTTTGGAGAGGGCGGATGCAGTGAGAAGCACAAGTGGGATGATTAAGGCGGTGCAGGAGATGGATGCTGAGGAGTTTTTTGTGCTTACTGAGTGTGGAATGATTGAGAGGTTGAAGCGGGAAGTTCCGGGAAAGAAGTTTTATGGCTTGTGTAATATGTGCTTTGATATGAAGAAGAATAATTTGGAATCTGTGTTTAGGTGTTTGGAGGATGAGGGGCCGAAAGTGAAGGTGGATAAGAATGTGGCTAGCAAAGCTTTGTTGTCGCTGGAAAATATGTTTGATATAATGGAAGACCATGGATAAACGAGCGATTGTACAATTTACTCATAATATGAAAAGCCTGCTTACGCTGGATAGTGCTCTGTATAAGCAGTGGGTTTTTCGTTATACATTTTTGGAGTTGGAGAAGGATTTGGGGATTAAGGGAGATATTTCTACGAAGTTTATGTTGGAGAATGGGGAGATGCAGGCGAAATATAAGTTTGTAACAAAGAGTGAGGGGGTTTTGGCGGGATTGGAGGAGTTAAGATATTTCTTGGTGGAAAGTGATGCTGATTTTAAACCACAAATTAAAGGTAAGCTGGATTTGAAATTGAATTTTAAGGATGGCGACAAGGTCAAGGCCGGTGATGTTATCGGGGAAATTTCTGGTAATGCGGCAGATATTTTGGCTGTGGAGAGGGTTTGTTTGAATTTGATTATGCGAATGAGTTCAGTGGCAACGCATACTGCAGCTTTGTTGGCTGGTTTGGGTGACTCCCCTATTATACTGACTCCTACCCGCAAAACTTTGTGGGGTTTGTTGGATAAAAAAGCTGTTTCTTTTGGTGGCGGTGGAACTCATCGGCTAAATCTTTCGGATTCGATCATAATTAAAGATACGCATTTGGATTTGTTTAATGATCCTTTTGTGCTTATTGGTGAGCGGCTGGCTGAGGCTGAACCGGATGTAAGGTTTTTTGAAGTTGAGGTAAGTCATGAGGAGGGATTTTTGAGGATTTCTAATGTTTTTGGTGAATTGCTGCGGGCCGGAAAGATGAAAGCTGTGCCTGTTATTATGTTCGATAATTTTACACCTGCGGATATACGGGCTGTGCTGGATGTGGTAAAGGGAAGCCCTTATTTTGATAGTATTATTTATGAGGCAAGTGGTGGTGTGAATGGGGCTAATTTGAAGGAATATGCTGGGTGTGGAGTGGATGTTGTTTCTATGAGTGATCTTTGCCTGGGGGCGGGGAAGTTTGATGTTAGTTTGAAGGTGGGATGACTAATGAGGATTATTTGAATAAGTACATCGAATCTCCAAGGATGATGTGTGTTATGAGTATGAAGAAATAGATAAAAAGTGCCACAGGGAAAAGTTTTGGCTTAATGCCTTTAGAGTTTATAGGCAAGCCGGCGGAAAATCCAGAGGTTTTTACTAATCCTTATAGCCCGCAAACAAGAACAAAACTCCTACACTCAAGGGAACAAGCATGTGGAACACCAGTTCCCCCTCTATAAGCAGACCAAGCAATAAACCGGCACCAACGGAAACTGTAACGAGCCAGCCTCCGAGTTTTTGCCATTTGCAGCCAAAAGCAAGACCGATGAACATGATAGGAAAGATCGTAAGCCAGATGTTATCCCAAAGTGTATAATCCGGATTTATGAAAGGCAGAGGGTTCCCGTAACCAAAATAGAAGGGCAGGCCGAAGGCAAGAAGCGCAATTGAGAGAATTATGGACAGCCACTTGATGACGGTGTGTGTTTTTTTGGACATTTTAGGAGTGATTAAACTTTGTCTAATGTAGAATAAGCTAGTTTTTTCAACTCATCAATTAATTCTTTCTTCTGTTCATCTGAAACGTGGAGATCATTGCTGGTAGTTATGTTCTTTGTTTGCTGGAAAATGTCGCTTACTCCAACTCCACTGATAATTTCAAGAGTTTTTTCCCAAGGGAGATTCTCGTGCCTAAATATCATCTGGAGTCCCGAAAATTTTGTAGCAAAACAATTGATCCATTGATTTGGGTTATCCCCATTTTTTGTCCCATCCAATTCCTCTTGAATTCTATCCTCAATCCCTTCAAAAAATTCATTTATTCTTTCTTTGAATATGGCTTTTAATTTATCGCTGTCCTCCTCAATCGTATGCATTGCATTATTCCGACAACATGTAAGACCACATTTGTTTGCTGATATTCCCTCAAATTTATCATCGCCAGGAATCACCCCTAACAGCGTTTTAACTTTGTCCAAAACCGTTTTCTTTTCTGCCTTGATACTGTTTGAACTGTCAAAAGATGCCATCCATTCCCTTAGGGTTTTTCTTTCTTTTTTTGATAATTTGTTTAATGGCCTTGTAATTTGTACACCTTGAACGGTGCTGTGAATACTGTTGTCAATAAGTGGTTTAATTTTTTCCATGATAATTTTTTAAAAATAGACTTTATTTTATACTTTTTTTCTTTTTTGTCAATCATGTGTTAAGTTGTTGGATTTTAGAGATTGTTTTATTTGAGGTTATTATTTACTTTTTTATATATTATTGCTAATTTTGTCTCTTACTAAATTTATTTATGAGACTGTATCGTTGCTTAAATCCTAGACGGAAGGTCAGGAAAGTTCTTCCCAGGGTTGGTGAAGTATGGGGGCATGAGGATGAGTGTCTGGATATAATTAATAGAAATCCTGATGTAGATTTTAAATCTGGTTTGACGGGGGTGGAGGTTGTTCATAAAATTCATGAACTAACTGGGTGGGATACTGATCCTAATGGTTTTCCACGAATTAGGTTAGAGGATGTTAAAGGGAGAATGGGGTACATATTAGTTAGTATTAATCTAGAAGTTTGTCGAGCGATGGGCTGGGATACTCCTGACAACCCTCATTTTTATCAGCCTGAGGAACTCCGAGGTAGTCATAATGATTGGTATTATCCTTTGGATACTGTGGTCACAAAAGTGCTTGTTGAAAAAGTTATAGATGTTGTGCCTTTGGGGGAAGGTGGCAAATAAAAGGGTTCGCAATCATGGAACTTTTATTTTCTCGATTATTTTTTCAATAGTTTTTTCTACAGTTAGGTTGGTATTGTCAATTTCATGGCCGGCTCGAATTCTTGTTGTGACCATATGAACAAATCTGGCGGAATCTTCACCGTAAACCTTTTGTCTTTTGGAGTCTCTTTCTATGCATTTTTCCACGTGACAAGTAAGAGTGACAATCTCTACACTATTATTAAATCTTTCTAAAAGGTCATCAATTTGTTCCTGATAGTAAAAACATCCGTCAATGATGTGTGAGTTTTTATGTCCTTTTGTCAGGTCAAGTATTATCGCATTTGCTCTCAGGAAACTCTCCAATGGGATTCCTTCTGCGTTAGCGGGAATTAAGTCATTGTCGTCAATAATTTGGTCTAGTGATAAATACCCTACCCCAAGATTTTGAGCCAGAATTTTGGAGATTGTTGTCTTGCCAACACCCAGCGGCCCTCTGATGACTATTAGTTTTTTCATGTAAATTTACTCAATTCCAAATGTTAATCTGAGTGTGCCGGGTTCTGTGATATTGTTGGTGGGCGAGGAGGGACTTGAACCCTCACGGCGTAAAGCCACTAGTTCCTAAGACTAGCGTGTCTACCATTCCACCACTCGCCCTTGTTTTTAAATAGCGTTAGTATTTTACTTATTGCGGTGTAATTTGCAACCATTTTTTTGCTTTTGAGCTTTATTGCTAACTTTTTTATTGACTTGCGCTTTTCTTTAATGTAGATTTGATACCTTTTGAAGGTAGTCTATATAACAAAATTGCATTTTTATCAATTTTCTGCCTTGACATTATGTATTGCTTTGAATTAGATTGTCTACCACAAAACACAATTAATTAACTAATATGGGCTCCACAATAAATCAAGATATAAATTTGGGGGAAGTTGTAGAAGAGATGTTCATGGTGTTATCGAATAAAGAGAAGAATGTAATTGTTCAACGCTTTAGTTTGGATAGTAAGCCTAGACGGACTCTGGAGAGTATTGGTCAGAGCTTTTCCGTTACGCGTGAGCGCATAAGACAGATTGAGAAAATTGCACTAGGTAAGCTTAAGAGAACTGTTGCTACAACAAAGCTCAATGTAGTTAATGAAATTGCGAATAGACTTCTTCAGGAAAATGGAGGTGTTTTGTTGGAAAATACGCTGGTTGCAAAGATCCTGAATGAGTTAAAATCTGGTGAATCTGTTGATTCTCATATTGTTAAGTTGGCTTTGAATATAAATACTGATCTTGCGAAGGCTGAAAAAACTAATCTTTTCCGAGCTTATTGGAGCTTGAAAAGTATGGATGCTTCAATGGTTGGCGATATTACTTCTGCGGCAATGAAGTTTTTGAAGAAGAAAACGGA
>JAHIRL010000010.1 GCA_018818755.1 Patescibacteria group bacterium | reverse complement strand
TCAAACAAGTCACTATCAATATCGTTCAGCATGGCCCGGCACTGCAAAGCAACAGACTCTTCGTCAACAATAGTACAATTATTATCACAAAGACTTGTCAATTCATGACCGGCAACGCTTGCATCACAAATTTCACCCTCATCAATAACCCCATTTCCACAAGGATCAGCCTCGATGCAAGGTGAATTTCCATTATAATAAGCACCTTCACAATATTTATCCTTCATAGTAAGCAGTAGATTTTTGATAACCACATCTGCATTTGGCCCTGTTAAACAGTGTGGCCCCGGTGCCAATGTCGTAAGCTGATCACTATATGAAGAAGGCTGCGTACCAATTCCACTGGCAGATTGTTGACCGATTCCTTGCACGGCAGGTACAGAAGCTGTTAAGTCCATATCAGCAAAAGTTCCAACGATACAGCCATCATCAACAGGCATACAAGTACCAAAGAAACAAAGTTCACCGACTTCACATTCACTAGCACATTCCAACCCTGCAAATCCCAATAACGCAGATCCTGAAGCATTAACACAAGCCAAAGTCTCTTCACCATCACTCTTTCTGAAATCCAAAATATTCACACCATCCGCATCAATAGCTTTTCCACTTTCACAATCCGGCTCACCAACACCCATTAAACAATTTTCAAAATCCGGAACATCACCATTGACACAATTGCTCGACAAGCTCAAACAAACACCCCCCGGCTTATAACAATAACCACTATAATTACCAGCCGAACAAAGCTGGTTCTCGCAGTCAAAGTCCACACAATCCGCAAATCCATCACCATCATCATCCACCCCATTATTACAAATTTCCGGCTCAGTCTCCTCAACAACAATCAATAAATCCGGATCAACAAAAACCCACACAAAATAATAATCATCGAGAGAAAAACCGGCAAGATCCTCCACGCCCAACTGCATAAAACCATTGGCATCATTTTGTATCCACACATTGGAATTACCGCTTCCAATATCTCCAATAAGCTCATCGTTGGCAAAATCTCTAAAAGACGCATTGGACAGTATCAAGCCCTTCCATCCCTTGTTCTGAGAACTCAAAGAAAAACTCTCCGCAGTCGGTTCCTGACTTGTCGATTTCAAGTTATAAGCTGTATAAGGCGCACTGGAGATTACTACAAATGGAGTATAAGGAGGGATCTTCACATTTTTCGCATCTCCATAACCACCCACCAAATCACCTGGCAAATCAGGAATATCACTATCGGAGAGCCCGATCACCTGTGTAGAAGGCTTAATGAACTCATATTTGTTTGTTCCCTCATCCCGAACCAAATCCGTAAAAGCAGCAAAACGCCCACGAGGATAAATAAAATAAGCACTATCAAAATTATCGTACAGACCGGCATAACTTAAATTGCTGGCTTTCCTCGCAGAAATGATATTACGATAATCATCGTCATAATTCTCCCTTACAGCAGAGCTTAGAGGCAGATAGGCCGCTACAATCAACTGAGTGTTTTTTTCTGCAGACAAAATCGGTTTCCCAGAGTTCGGATCCAAAATTTCCTTAAAACTCAACTCCTGCTCAGAATAAAAATAATTCACCCCTGCTCCAACCTCCAAAGGATTAGCAAGAAGACCTGCATCCTCCCACTCAGCAGACTTTTCCTCCCAAACAGCAGTATCCTCTTCACTAAATACTATCGTCGATGGCTTTGTCTCATTTTCAGGTTTATTAAAGATAAGCCCCTGATACTGAACACCCACATTTGATGTCAACTCATCTTTATCCAACTGCAATGATGGGGGAGACAAGCTCTCGGTGCTAGCGGACTTTTTCACTAAATAGGCCCCTCCCACAATCAGAAAAATAAGTAGAAAAACCAACACAATAACTAAATAGAGTTTTTTGTTCATAAGTTTGAGGTAAAACAATTGATACTCCCAAAAATATATCGCAATTAGTAAGCAATCAGGAGTAATTATCCTTGATAAATAAAGAGAAAAATGTTATAATTACATAATGTAAAAAATAAAAATGATCACAAAATACATCTCAAAATCAGCAGTAACAATCATCACAATACTAGGATTCATGGTTCTCATGATAGGCGGAACAGTACTTGCCGCAGATGATTCCATTGCACCTCCAAGCTTTACAATTGGAGATGATTTTTTTGATGATATTTCTGATCCAGAACCGGCTCCAGAAGATACAACTGCCCCGGCAGAAGAATTTCAATGTGCTGATGGAATAGACAACGACGCCGACGGTGAGATCGATTATCCCGCAGACCCCGGCTGTTCCAATGCCGATGACAACAACGAAACAGATCCCATAGGCGATATTGAAATAGTAAGCTCTGATGTTTTCCCAAAAGGAATCAACCCGCTAATTCAGGACACCACAATCACATACGAACTAGCCTCAAGCACCTTAATAAAAATCACAATAGTAGACCAGGGAGGAGTAACCAAGAGAGTTTTGGTAGATGACGAAGAAATGGCTGGAGGCGAGGAGCACAG
>JAHIRL010000091.1 GCA_018818755.1 Patescibacteria group bacterium | reverse complement strand
CGGGTCTAATTCAATCGCCTTGGCAAAATCAGCCACAGCCGCATCCTTATCACCCAAACCAAACTTAGCCACCCCTCTCAAATAATGAGCCTCCCCATCAATCGGATTCAACTCAATCTCCGTATTTGCATTTTCGATAGCCCCATTATAATCCCCATTTTCAATATCCACCTGCGCCCCTGCAATATAGTAGAGTCGAGGATACAAATATTGAGTGAGATCGGCCCGTCCGGTGTAGGATAAGCCAAAAATTACCCCTTCATATAGTGCAATCACAGCCAGCAAAATCGCCAAAAACTTGATACCATAGCACTTTCCACCCTCTTTCCCCACAACTGCCGATCTCATAAAGGTCAAAAACACAAACAAAAGCAACAAATTTACAAAAAAGTTAAAATTATAATCGATCAGGTTATGCGCAATAGCTCCAGCCACAGCCACTCCCAAAAAGACCACAAGATCTCTATCACCCTTCTCTAAGCCCTTAAACCTTCGCACAATAAGCACAAAACCACTAATCAAAAAGCCCAAAAAGGCCAACATTGCAGGCAATCCGTTTTCCGCCCCAATCTTCAAAAAGATATTATGCGGATGATCACTGGTTCCCAAAAAAGTAGTTTGATGAGGATTATAGGCATATCTAAAGCTAAAAGGCCCATAGCCCAGCAAAGGTTCTTCCTTGATAATCGCAATAGCACCCTTCCAAAAATCAACCCGCTCAGTCTTTGAAGTCAAACTTTCGGCATTCTCAAAGCCTGCTTTTTCCACCACATCCACCACAGCATATTTCATTCCCCTCACATAATTTGTAAAACTAAAGAAAAACACCGCCAAAAGTGCCACAGTTACGGCCCAAACAAGCAATTTCTTATCAATAGACCTCCAATAATAGACTCCCAACAGTACAATCTGCCCACCAAAAGCAATCAAGGCTCCCCTTGAATAGCTCAACAAAAGAGCACTAAGCACTAGCCCCAAAATAATCGCTTTCCCTGTTTTAAATTTCTCCTTCAAAAGCAGTAGCAAAACCGGCCAAATTAAAATCAAAAACAATGCAAAACCGTTAGGCCATTGATGCGAGCGATACCAAGTATTGAAAAAGGGTCCCACCATCCGCACTTCGGCCTTGCTGACATAGAGCACAAACCCCAAAACCACCGCTAAAATCGCTCCCAGCCCCACAACCCTCAAAAACCCCCACTTCCACTCAATTTTCCTGTAAGCAAAGAGCAAATAGAAGGTTCCCACACTCAAAAAAGCTAAAAGCTCCGGAAACCCCAGATTTTGAGTCTTGGAAAATACAAAAGAAAGCGCGTAAAGCCCCATAAACAAAAGCAAAAACAGTTTATCCCAGACAGCTTTCTCCTCCCGCTTTTTCCACAACAAAACCCCAAAAACTCCCAGCATAATCCCAAACAAAATCAGCAACGGGAAACCAGCCCCATAATCATACTTCTTAAACACAGGATTCATCAGCGCAAAAAGGTAGAAAGCGGACAAACCCAGTACAATAAGCTTATTTTTCATCAATTATTTTAAATTTAGCAATCTTTCCAGCCTCAAAATTACCATATTTATCGGCACAACCCAATATCTCGCATCCGGCCAGCGTAGCGCGATACAAAGCTTCTTCAAAACTCACCTCAACTCCGGACTCCCGATGCACAGCCAAAAACTCCCTCATCACATCCTCCATTTCCAACCCCGGTCCGGCCCCAATATCCGTCCCCAAAGCAAATCTAATCCCATACTCCCTCAGCTTCTCAAGCGGCATTCTTCCGCTCCCCAAAGCCTTATTCGAGGTAGGGCAATGTGCTACAACAGCCCCGGACGCGGCAAAAATCTCCCACTCCTTTTCACTCAAATGGATACAATGCCCCATAATAGATCGCTCATTCAAAAGTCCGGCTTCCGCATAAACCTCAGTATAAGTCTCAATCCCGGGGAAAAGCTCCTTCACCCAGGCAATCTCATCCAAATTTTCACTCAAATGACTCTGCACAACCAAACCATGCTCCGCCGCGATTTGTCCAACTCCCTTCATCAGCTCCATTGTGCAAGTAGGCGCAAACCTCGGCGTAACCGCATATCTCCGCCCATATCTCTTGGCAAAATCCTCCACCATTTTCATCTCATCCTCAAACCCCATCTCAAGCCCCTCCGGAGAATTCTGATCCATCAAAACATTTCCCACCACAAAACAGCCATGATCCCCAGCCTGCTCCAAAGCCATCTCTGTAGCTTCTCGATGCACCGAAGAATAAATTCCTCCCGCCACAGTTCCAGCCACCTCAATCTCCCGCCAAAATTCCCCCAAAACCTCCCGCGCATACTCACTATCCTCAAATTTCCCTTCCTCCGGCCAAACCCCATCCCTAAGCCAAGGCAAAAGTTCCCCCTCAAAAGATCCCTTAACCCGATTTTGCACCCAATGCAGATGAATATCACAAAAAGCCGGAACCATCGCTCCCACAAAATTCTTCAGCTCACACTTATATTTATCCAACATCTCCTGCGCTTCCCCCAACTCAACAACCCGCCCATCCGCCACCACAAGCCCTCCATCCTCAAAAACCTTGCACTCTACCGCACTATTAGGACTATAAATCTTCCCGCGCCACATCAACATAGTTTTCAAATTAAGACTTCTCCTATAAAATACCAGAAAACCAACCCAATAATGAAACCAAAAGCAATTCTGGTGGATGTAATCCCCAAAGAAACCTCCAAGCAGGAAGCCGAAACGCGCCTCAAAGAGCTTGAACAACTCATAAACACCTATGGGGGAGTGGCTGTAATTAAGATTTTCCAGAAGCGAGGTTTGCCCGATTACGAAACATACATTGGCAAGGGCAAAGTTAAGGAGATTATTGAGATCGCAAAGGAAGAAGATGCCCGCCTGGTGATCCTCAACAACATTGCCAAACCCGCCCAGATATACAATCTTAGCGAGCGCATGCGCAAGGATACCAAAGCCGAAGTTTGGGATAGGGTAGACCTTATTTTGAATATTTTTGATAAACACGCCAAGAGCGCCGAGGCCAAATTGCAGATAGAATTGGCCAAGATCCGCCACATGGGCCCCCGCATTAGCGGAATGGGAACAGAATTGATGAGACAGGAAGGGCGAACAGGTGTGCGTTCCGGTCAGGGGGAAAGCAATATTGAGATGATGAAACGGCATTTGCGCACCCAGGAATTGAAAATTCTTGAGAAACTAAAACACTACGAAACCATCAACGAAGGCCACAGAAAGCGTCGCCAGCGCCAAAACTTCCACACAGCCGCCCTTGTGGGCTATACCAACGCCGGCAAAAGTACAATCATGCAGGCTTTAACCGGCAAAAAAGTTTACATAGCCAATGAACTCTTTGCCACCCTGGACACAAGAGTAGCCAAAGTATACATGCCCGAACATCAGTCCGAACTGCTAATCTCCGACACAATCGGTTTTATCCAGGATCTACCCCCGTCCCTAATCAAAGCTTTTAAATCCACCCTGTCAGAAACCGTCGAAGCCGATCTGATTCTCCATGTAATTGATGCTTCCGACCCCCAAATGGAAATGAAAATTCAGGTGGTAGAAGACATTCTCAAACAGCTAAAAGCCGACAAAAAACCAAAAATATACATTTTTAACAAGACCGACCTCGTAAATCTTCAAGAACAAGCCCCGGGAGAACCCGAGCAAATCCGCCCCATAGGTCTGATGGTAGCCGGAAAACAAACAGCAAAAATCCTCGGCTGGCAGGACAAAGACACCCCTCACCTTTCCCTCCAAGAAATCAAAACAAAATACAGCAAATATACCCCTATTTTTATCTCCGCCTTAGATAAAGGCAGTAAGGATCAGCTCAAGAATGTGTTGACAAAAAGACTAAAATAGCCTAAAGTACAAGGCTATTAATCATAAAAATGGAAACACCAAAAGAAAATCAAACCCTGCAGGAATTTGAAGCTAATCTAAAAAATGAACTGCTGAACATAGATTTGCTTGCATCCAAGCAACACCTGAATAATCTCGGTAAAATCTTTAATGATACCTTGAGTTCAGGCCAAAACCTCACAGAGTTAGCCAGAATCTTTTACGAAATTACTGATGAAATGGAATTTGATAGCTCAACACCCCGACGCTTATTTAACCAAATCCTTGCCATACTTTTTTACGACACCCCTAACGCAGCAGACCGTAGCGACGACATAATACGCTCCTTGCATAATGAAATCACTAGAGCTTTAAAGCCTAAACAATCACCAGACCCCACCCATCAAAAAGAATACTACACAGCAGGCCATGGCGTTTTCATAGAAACATCCAAAGGCACAATAAAAGGCTATGGAACCAGATTCATCCCTAAGAATTAAGCAAAACCTTATATCCCTCCTTCTCCAGCATCTTTTTAATCTTCAAGACCTTTCGCATCGTAGGCGGTTTTATCTTATCAAGCCCATATTTAAGCCCAAGCTTTTTCCATTTGTAAACGCCGTAAGTGTGGTAGGGGAGTAAATCAATCAGTTCAAACTTCACTTCCTTCAAAAACTCTCTTAATGCCTTCAGATTGGCTCTAGTATCAGTATAACCCGGCAGAACCACATATCTAAACCATATTTTCGCCCCCTTATCACTCAAATAGCGAATATTCTCCAAAATCGGCTTATTACTAACACCCGTCAAAGATTTGTGAATATCATCATCAAAGTGCTTCAAGCTAATCATGAAAACATCAACATATTTACGCACAGAGTCCAGCACAGCCCTACTCGTCATCAACGAAGTGTCCAGCGTTGTGTGAATCCCTCCCTTTTTGCACAGTTTCAAAAACTCCAACAAGAACTTTGGCTGGAAAACCGGATCGCCTCCACTAATTGTCACTCCGCCCTGTTTTCCAAAATATTCCTTATAATCCTTCACCTTTTCATAGAGCTCCTTCGCACTCATCTCCATATAGTCCTTAAGGTCTAGCATATCCCGATTATGGCAGTAAGCACAGCGCAAAGGACAGCCCTCAAAAAAGACCACAAAGCGCAATCCCGGCCCGTCCAGAGCCCCAAATGTCTCAAAAGAATGGATCATTCCCCGCACCTTGCTCACAGGCCTCACATTTTTCTTATCTTTAACACTCATTTTAACAATGTTAGTAGTTTTCATATTAATAAAACTTTTTATGGAAAGTTCGCGAAATTACCTCTTCCTGCTGCTCTCTGGTCAATTTAATAAAGTTCACTGCATATCCAGAAACTCTAATCGTCAATTGCGGATACTTCCAGGGCTTTTTCATGGCTTCCTCAAGCACCTCCCGATCCAACACATTCACATTTATGTGATGTCCTCCCTTTTTAAAATATCCATCCAACATATCCACCAGATTTGCCACACGTATTGCCTCATCTTTTCCCAAAGTGCTTGGAGTTATGGAAAAAGTATTGGAAATTCCATCCCTGCAGTATTTGTAGGGGAGTTTAGCCATAGAATTTAACGATGCCAGCGCCCCACATTTATCCCGATTGTGCATCGGATTTGCCCCCGGAGCAAAAGGTTCAAAAGCCTTCCTGCCGTCCGGAGTGGCCCCAGTATGCTTTCCATAAACCACATTTGCCGTAATTGTTAAAAGCGATAGCGAATGCTTGGCATTTTTGTATGTAGGATATTTTCTTAATGCCGTGATAAATCGTTTGCAAACATCCACCGCAATATCATCAACCCTCTTATCATCGTTACCAAAAGCCGGATAATCTCCCTTAATCTTAAAGCCTTTGGCAATTCCTTTCTTATTATAAACAGGCGAAACCTTGGCATATTTGATAGCGGACAAGCTATCGGCAACAATACTCATTCCGGCAATCCCAAAAGCCATAAATCGCTCAATCTCCGCATCATGCAGAGCCATTTGGCTGTTTTCATAATGATGTCTATCATGCGAATAATGGATCACATTCATGGTTTCGACATATTTCTTGGCTAACCAATCCATCATTTTGTAAAATCTCTGCGAAACTTCTTTATAATCAAGCACTTTTCGATGTTTCAAAGGCCCAACCCCTTCCATAACCAAATCCCCGCTAAGCTCATTTTTTCCCTCATTTATACACATCAAAAGCAATTTTGGCAGATTACACCTTGCTCCAAAAAACTGCATCTGCTTGCCAACCGTCATCGCCGAAACACAACAGGCAATCGCATAATCATCCCCATGATAACCCCGCATCAAATCGTCGTTCTCAAACTGCAAAGAACTGCTCTCAATAGCTATTTTAGTAGAATAATTCTTAAATCCCTTCGGTAATCCGGCCGCCCACAAAACCGTCAGATTAGGCTCCGGCGCAGGCCCCAGATTCTCCAGTGTGTGCAGAAGTCTAAACGAAGTTTTGGTCACCATATGCTTTTTCTTTTCACTCATTCCTCCCAGCGCGCAAGTAACCCAGGTCGGATCTCCGGCAAACAGCGCATCATACTCAGGATGTCGCAGATGTCGCACAACCCGCAATTTCACAACAAAATCATCAATAAACTGCTGAACCTCGGCCTCGCTATACTTGCCGGCCTGCAAATCCCTTTCCGCAAAAATATCAATAAAGGCATCCACCCTTCCCAAACTCATCGCCGCTCCATCCTGCTCCTTCACCGCAGCCAGATAACCAAAATAAAGCCATTGGATGGCCTCTTTCACATCACTAGCCGGCACAGAAACATCAAAATCATACTCCTGCGCCATCTGTTTTATATCCTTCAAAGCCTTTAATTGCTTGTGAAAAAACACCCTTCTCTCGATGTTTTCCTCATTCATATAACCACAAAGCTTCTTCTCATCGGCTTTGCGCTCCTCAATCAGCTTATCCACACCGTACAAGGCGATTCTACGGTAATCTCCAATGATTCGCCCGCGGGAATAATTGTCCGGCAAACCTGTAATTATCCCCTCAGAACGGAAAAACTTGCCCGCGGGAGTATAAAAATCATCCCAGTGCTTATAAATATCAAAAACCGCGTCATTATGAGTCGTCACATAGTTTGAATATATCTCGTGAATCATAGGATCGGGCTTATATCCGAGTTGTTTCAAACTTGCCTCAGCCAAGCGAATTCCGCCCCCAGGCTTAAGTGACCGCTTCAAAGCTTCATCAGTCTGTAAGCCAAAAATAGACTCATTTTTCTCGTCAATATAGCCGGCCTCATGGCTTGTTATTGTGGAAACAGTTTTGGTATCGATATCAAAAATCCCGCCTTTTTTAAACTCCTTTTTGAGTAATTTCTTGGTTTTCTTCCAAAGTTTCTGAGTCATTTTTGTCGGCCCTTCAAGAAAACTCTCATCACCATCATAAGTTTTATAATTATTTTGGATAAAATCCCGCACATCTATCCCATTTTTCCATTTCGTCCCCTTAAAGTTTTTGTAAAAAGGATCGATTTTGGGCTTCTTTACACTCTTTTTGCTAGGCATATTAAAGATTGATTAGGAATGATTGATCCTCCCAATTATACCCATTTACTCACATACACATAAACCAAATAAGCCACCTGTCCACACCATGTGAACTTTGAATCGAATTTTGTGTTTCTCCCCCGCATAGCATAAGCCATACGGAGGAGAAGAACTTGGTTTCAGGAGGAACCCGCCACAAGGCGGATTCCGAATGTGATCCACGCGCTGCCAAGAAGGCAGCAGATGATGGATACAACATCTCTCGGTACCCCATCTTCGAGAAAAATGAGGGGGATTGAAATGACCATATAAGAATACATGATAGGTTTGACCATGATCATCGGTGCCCCCAGCCCCAAGATTACGCCCAAGCCACAAAAAATCAAAAGCTCCCATGTTTTCATGTAGCAATCCTTTCCGCCGTCCAGAAGACGGCTGTTGTCGTTGACAACAAGTAATAAAAACCAAGTTGCTAATTTTCAGCCTTGCAGAGAGCAAGGCATATTAATGAAAATATCATTGTTCCCATAACAAAGCCCCACAAGCATACAATATTAAAGATTAATGTCAAAAATCTCACCGTGTCGACACGGCCAAAAAAGCCACGAAGCCCCAAAACAAGCCATTCTAATCTCAAAAAGCTAAATTTATTTGGTGGAGCATACCGGGTTCGAACCGGTGACCTCATCGCTGCCAGCGATGCGCTCTAGCCAGCTGAGCTAATGCCCCACGAGCGAATTACAGACACGATTCTATCAGAACTACAAATATTTAATCAATAGTAGTATAATCCCGCTCCAATCAAAAATAACCATGTCTGATCGATTACTCGGAAAACTAGAGTCCTGCATCGGGGCATCCTGTCCAAAAAGCTGTTGCCTGGCGGAAAAATTCCAATCTCCATCAGGTAGCACCATTATGATGAACACCTGGTACAGGGATGAAGCTGAAATAGCAAATAACACCAGTGGCCTTCATGAATTAACTAAACTTGGTGTAAAAATAACACCGGTTGAAGTGCTGTATGAGGGGGTAAAATCCGAAGTGATGGCGGTCTGCAATTGCAATGATGCCTCAGGCTGCAAAATCCCCCGTGACGAAAGACCGGATGTATGCAATTCTCACCCCTTCAACCTCGTCGATCCCGAAAACCCCATTTCCACGGATTGTCCGCGTTTTCTAGAAATTTACGCAGAAGCAAGAGAAAAAGGAATCCTCAAAGAAATTTTTGGACTAAGAAAAAAAATCGGCTTTGGCGATAACAAATTATGGTCTAAAAATCTAAAAAGACTTGCTGGATGATGGTGGGGGAGCCAAGACAGATATTGAACCGACGACCAAAGGGTTATCCCAAAAGAGTATAACAGTTAAAGAATATTTAGACCAAAAAGAAGAAGTTACTGAGGAGATTATACCGTTTGGATATAGTGATTTGACGAAGGAATTGTTTGAGATGGTGTATTTGGATTTTTATTATTGGGTGAAAGGGAATTTAGAGAGTGTGGAGGAGTTTTTGAGGCTGGTAAGGGATGTGTAAAAAAAATTATATTTCAAATCTTGGCTGTTTAATAATCTTTACTACCTTTCCAGCAATTTGGTATTTATCCGCATCATCTTCATGTATAAAAATTGGAGGCAAATCTTGTTTAGATTCTGATAAAAGAGCAATATCTGTTCCCTGATGAAAAAATCGCTTTATATTTGCATATCCATCAATAATTGAAACAACAACATCTTTATTTGAAGGTTCTTCAATTTTTTCTACAATAACATAATCACCATCATCAATGGTTTTATTCTCAAGACTCGAATCAGATAAATTATTCATCGAGTCTCCACTTGCCCTTAAAACAAAAAGATTCTTGGAACTTCTTGGCAAAAGCCCCTGTGAAATTTTCATAAACCCCTCAATTCTGTCTTCAGCTAATGCTGTGGCACTTCCACAATTAGCAGCGCCCATTATGGGTAAAGAAACAAAGGCTCCTTCAGCGGTATTTGAATTTTTAATAATTTCTTTTTTATCCATATCAATTGCAATCGCCCCCATTTTTTCAAGCTGATGAAGATGATACTTGATTTTCTGTGGATGTTCTTCTCCTACCTCGCGCCCAATCCATCGTAGCTTTAATGGGATACTTTCAGCGTTTTCTAAAAGCTGTAGTATTGCCTTTTGAGTTGGGTGCATATTGTTTTGTTAAAACTTTTAAATCTACCCTCATTATAGTTTTTCATGACATGCAATGTCAATGGTATTGTAAACTTGTTGACAGTTATCTTATCGCAATTAAGTAAGCTGATTTTTAGTCTTGACAGTAATTTATTAGAAGAATAAAATCATGATGAAATCTTAATAAGAATATATATGTTAAAAATCAGCCAAACTAGAATCCGCTCACTCAAAAAGTATCTTCCCTTTATTCAGGGGAAAGAAATAGTAATTAGCATCAGCACAAACTCTAATGCCTCCAAAATGAAATTGGTGGGTTTTTCAAGCTCTCCACAAGAAGGAGAAACAATCCTTCCAGTCCCAGTTGGCATGGTCTCTGGCTTCAATGCAGAAGGGAAAGAAAAAGTTCGCAAAGACTTACCAATGGAAAAGTATTACAGACAGGTTGATTGGACTAGACAACAATGGGATGGATACAATCAAACAAAAGAAGTAACAGATGTTATAGATCGCCCTTATGATAGATATCCGCGTGATTTTATTGAACCACCAAGTATTGAGCTTAAGTTTGCCCAAGGAAAAGTTGTATCTCCACTATTGGCTTATCCAAAAGATGAAGAAGTTATTATTCACACCATCAATCTATTTCTAGAGATATTCGGAGAATGTGAAATTTTGAATAGTAATCTTGAGGAGATTATAAAAACTCCTAAAAATATTTTGAATTGGGAGATACTTAAACCAGGGGAATATCCGTGGGATAGAAAAGAATTTAATTCAGCACTGGGTCGTCTTAGTAAGCAACAATTGGGTGTTTTTAAAGATAGATTTACAACAATGCGTTCTCATAGTCCTGATGAGGAATATGTTGGTCGTAATGGTTTTTCTGGTTATGTCATATTTTGTTTTAAAAAGAAAAATCTTCATATATGTGAATCACCATGGCATGGAAACGCCATTTATGTGTTTCAAGATGATTGGAGAGAGCTATCAAAAAAGACAAAAGCCGAAATTCTGAGGGGAGGATTACAAAAGGAGCGAATTATCCACTATCATGACTGGAAAGATAGGATTGATGAACTTTTGAAATAATTTTTATTTAACATTTTAATATGCCTAAAAAAACAAGAAAAACAATCGAAGAGACATCAACTGGTGGAAATAAAAAATTCATTGATTTAAAAAATCTGACCGAGGAGCAAAGAAAAGCATTAGTTCAAAAGATAGAAAACGGTAGAGTTGATGGCTATCATATTATGAAAACTGGTCGCAAAAAATGGCCCCGATCTAATCCTGATCGTAGCGAAAGTAATAATCTTGATCCCAAAATCAAGAAACCTAAAAAATAATTTAATTTAAAAAATATGACTAAAAATAAACCATTCGGAGACAATGCACGAAAAGGAGTTGTAAAGGTTCGTTCACAACTTTTACATTCAAATGGCGAGCTATTTATCAAGCGAGATACTGAAACAGGGAAATTTCTCGATGTAAAAACTTCTGGAGGGAAATTTAAAGGAGTTAGAAAAGAAAAACAACCTTTTTATTATGCTTAAAATATCATCAAATTTTAAAAACTTCGGCAAAAGCCTTGAAAAACAATTTCAAGACAGTGTTAAAAATCACAAAATCAAGGTGGAGTGCCCCAAATGCAAGAAGGTTTTTTATAAAAGCCTTAAAGAAATGAAGGTGCAGGAAAAAATGAATTGTGATAGTTGCTCAACTGAAATTGCATTTAACCTCAGTGAGATTGATAAAAAATTCTTATAAAGTTTTGATTTCAAAGATTCGTAATGTATACTAAAGTTAGCAACAAAAACTGCCTTATGAACAAGAACATAGAAAAAATTATCGAAAAATATGGAGAAAAAGTGATCGAAAGAGCACTTGTTCAGTTATTTATTGAAGAAAATAACATTTCTGTGAAGAAAAATATTTTGATTAGGTCACTTCTTGAGAATAAATCAGATATCATTTTTACTGCAAAAGAAGAACTAAAAAAATATGTAACAACAGAGAATTTCACAGATTTTGTAAATATATTTGAATTATTGATCCCAAAAAAAGATAAAAAAATAAATGGAGCCTTTTTTACTCCTAATTTTATTACAAGATATATAACATCTGAAACAATAAAAAGTGAAAAACAATCTATTTGTGATCCAAGTTGTGGTTGTGGTGCATTCTTGATCGAAGCTGCTAATTATATTCATGACAATTTCGGAAAATCTATTATTAAAACAATAGAGGAAAATTTATTTGGTGCAGATTTGGCAGAATACAGTGTGAATAGAGCAAAAATACTGTTAACATTGCTTGCACTAAAAAACAAAGAAGATGAAAGTCAAATAAAGTTTAATTTGAGCGTATTTGATAGTCTTTCTTCTGAATGGAATAAAAAATTTGATATTGTGATTGGAAACCCCCCTTATGTTAAATTTCAAGATTTAAATTTAAATTTAAGAAAATCATTAAATTCTGACTGGGTTACATTAAAAACAGGTAATTATAACTTATATTTTGCTTTTTTTGAATTAGGTATAAATCTTTTAAAAGAAAGTGGATCTTTATGTTACATTACTCCGAATAATTATTTTACTTCATTGGCGGGCAAACCCTTGAGAGAATATCTATCAAATAATTATTTGATAAATCGAATATTAGATTTTAATCATTTAAAAATTTTTAATGCTCAAACTTATACATGCATTACTTTTTTAGATAAAGGCAAAAAAGATTTATTCTATTATGATCGAATAGATGATTATGAAGATCTTAAAAAGATTAAAAATCGTAATTTTTCATTAATCTATTTTAATAATTTAAATAATAAAAAATGGAGATTACTAAAAGAGGTTGATCAAAAAAATATTCAAAATATCGAAACTATGGGGCAAAAACTTGGCGATATTTTTGATATAAGAGTAGGCATCGCAACTTGTAAAGACTCAGTATATTTTATAGATGGTGAAACATTAAAAGACGGATTTTATTTCAAAACATACAATGGTAAAAATTTTAGAATTGAACATGGGGCTACAAAGCCAATTGCAAAAATTTCTGATTTCAAAATTCAAAATGAGCTGAATAATAACTCCCGTAGAATAATTTTCCCTTATTCCAAAAATAATAATGGCAAATTTGAAATAATTAGTGAGGAAAAAATAAAAAAACTATATCCATTTTGTTATGAATATTTAATAACAGCTAAGCTAGAATTACAAACTAGAGATAAAGGGAATGTTGAATACCCCGAGTGGTATGCATTTGCAAGAACACAGGGGCTGAATTTTTTTGGTGAGAAGCTATTAACCCCAACATTTAGTGCTGAGCCAAGATTTTTACTAGAGCATAAAAAAGAGACCTTGTTTTGTAATGGGTATGCAATCTATCAAAAAAATAAAGATGATCTGTTCTCGGGCGCTAACCAAAAACTTAGTTTAAATATTCTCGCGAAAATACTAAATTCCTGGGTAATGGATTACTACATAAAGCGTACTAGCGTATCGATTGAGGGAGGATATCCATGTTATCAAAAAAATTTTATAGAATTGTTCGGAATTCCAAATTTCACCGACACAGAAATTCAATTCTTAAATAATGAGACAGACAAAAAGACGATTGACGATTTTTTAATTAAAAAATACGATATAATTTTCTAGGAAATTGATTTTTTACCAAATCTACTCTTGTAAACAGCAAGCAAATCTTTTGCGATATCCTTTGATGTAAGACTTTCTAATGTTACGGTTGAATCTTGTGGTACTAGACCGTCCTTTTTTAATTCATCGATAGTATTATATAATTTCGGATTCTCTGGTCTAAAATCTACTATTAATAGACAAACTCTTTCGTACTTGTATCCATCTTTTTCAGCATCTCGTCGATTATTAATAGCTTGAAACATCTTAATGTAGCTTTCAATTTTTGATACTGATTTAAACGCAACCTTATTTTGCAACATTGCTTTATCGTCGTACTCATGTGTTGGTATTAAATACACTTCACCAAGGCATTGTCTAGGGTAACTTAGATGTAAATTAAGAGCCTCGGCAAAAGTCCTTTCATACAAAGTATCAATATTTTTCGATAAACTACTAAGTTGGCTTCTGATATTTACACTTAGAATTGTTTCGTTATCGGGGGAATCTGTATCAGATAAAACAATCTGACTCTCATTAGGAATAATTGTTACATCTTGATTTTTTGATTTTAAAAATCCTTTTACTTTTATTTCAGGATTTGAGCTTCCAACAGGGGGGAATATCATTTGTGGTGGAACACCACAAATCACAAAATCATTTTTAACAAATTCATGTATTAAATTAATAATTTTTTGTGAACGAATTAAAGCTTCTTTTGCCTTGTTGCCATTTAAATAGGTGTTTCCATTAAAACGAGCTGTTTTTATCGCATTTTCAAAATCATTTTTAATTTGAACAAGTATTTTTTGTATATTCATCATTAAATATTTTTAAATAAAAAATGAATTTCTAAACTTAGAGCATTGGCTATTTTTTCAATATTTTCCAGTGTAATATTTTTCTCAGCTCTCTCAATCATCCCAATATAGGTACGATGAACACCTGCTTTTCTTGCAAGTTCCTCCTGAGAGAGATTTTGCTTAAGTCTTTCTTCGCGAATTTTTTGTCCAAATTTAATCAAAATTTCTTTGTTCATAATTTTAATTTATGATTAAAAGCTAACTTTAGTATACAGATTGATGATTATAGTTCTACATACTAAAGTTAGCAATTTATAAAATTTTCAAGATTGAACTACCTAATAAATGCTAAAAATCCTCTACAAATAGACAAATATTTTCCCCAAACCGCCACACCTTGCCAAACGGTGGCACAATTTTTCAAAATTCTTGAACCCCACAAACGCACTAAAAAAGCCCAATCTTGAAGATTAAGCCTTTTATTCGTTGTAATGGTGGGCCTGGCTGGATTTGAACCAGCGACCAATCGGTTATGAGCCGACTGCTCTAACCCCTGAGCTACAGGCCCATGTTTTAAAAGATCGATCCCACAAAATCTAAAAAAACCAGCGCAAGATCGCCACAAAGTCTAATACAAATCCCCTAGATTCACAAACAAAAATCTCTCATCCCCCCCGTGTCGACACGGGCAACAACTGCCCCCAAACCACGGCACAGTGGTCATCTCCAACCACCCCACCCACAAAAAAACCGCCCAAATTTCTTCAGGCGGTCTCAAATTTTAAACAAATTTCTACTCCTCAGTCTTCTCCTCTTTCTTCGCTTCCTTCTTCTCAGCTTTCTTCTCGGCCACAGGCGCACTAGCACCAGCAGCCTTCTTCTCCTGCAGATCATTCAAAATCTTCGCCAAACGAGACTTCTTGCGAGCGGCATTATTCTTCACGATAATATTTTTCTTGCAGGCCATATCAACAATAGAATAGGCTTCGGCAAGAAACTTCACAGCATCCTCCAACGCTCCTTCCTTAACCATTTTCTCCATTCTTTTGATAGCTGATTTCATTTCACTTCGAAGAGGAAAATTTCGTGCTCTGCGCTTGATATTTTGTCTCATTCGCTTTTTTGCAGACTTGATTATTGGCATTTTTTCTAAATTAAGATAATAATAGCGCTGAGATTCTAAGTTATTTAAGCCCCATAGTCAAACAATTATGCAAAAATTTAGCAAACAGATCGTTTTGGCCTCGGCAAGCCCCCGCAGAATCGAGCTACTCAACGAGCTTAATCTCGATTTCACCACTCACCCCAGCGATTTTAATGAATCCGAAACCTCTCTCCCCGCAAAAGAACTTGTTCTCCACAACGCCATCGGCAAAGCCCAAAAAATAGCCCGTCACTACAAAAATGCTCTAATTATCGGTGTAGACACAGTAGGAGCCTTCAAAAACCACATCCTCGAAAAACCGAAAGACCGTGAAGATGCCGCCGAAATCCTCCGTCTCCTCAGCAACACCACCCACAGCGTCCTTTCATCAATCGCCATCATCAACACCAACGGCGGCAAAATGGTCACCGGCATAGAAGAAACCTTCATAACTATGGATCGCCTCAGCGAAGAGGATATCTACGGCTACATCGACTCCGGCGAGGGCGAAGACAAAGCCGCCGGCTACGCCATACAGGGCAAAGGCGCACTATTTGTTAAGCGCATAGAAGGGGACTACTTCAATGTGGTCGGCCTGCCAATCTTCCTTTTGCGAAAAATGCTCAAAGAATTCGGCTACAAAAACTGGTTCTGATACCCCACAAGCCCAAAAACCCCCTAGCGCCACAATTAAATTCCGTAAACCTAACCTATATTGGCAAATCAATTTTTGTCAAGAAGCAAGCCCTCCATCCCTTGCCCGCCCCAAAAACAATTGCTAAACTCAAAGCAACAAAAAAATACCCCAAAACGCCCTTGACAAACCACCTGACTTCTGACATAATCACATGCTTAATAAATATTCCTAAACCAAACAATATGTTAAAACTATTGAAAAAAATTACAGTTGCCACATTGAGCACTATGCTGCTTACACTTGCACTGCTTGCCCCAAGCGCATCTGCCGCCCCTATCACCCAGACACCTGCGGTCGAAATCCAAAACGCTACGGCAAGCCCCAATCCGGTTGATTTTAAAGCCGGTGAATCATTGAATATCAGCTACGACATCGACTCAGAAGCCTACATTACCCTAAACATTTACAAGAAAATCGCCACAGACAGCTACACAAAAGTGGCTCAACTACTCAATGAACAGCTACAATCCATCGGCACAAATACAATCGCCTGGGATGGAACCCAAACCGGCGGCGATCTTGCCGATCCTGGAACCTACTACTTTGGTCTAAGCGCCGAGGGTTTATACAATCCCGAAAAAGCCTATACCTCAGAATGGATCTATGTTGTTGACGGAAGCACAAGCATAAACAATAACGATGACCTTGAAATAGTCGATGTAGACCTTGCCGCCTACGCCTTCGACCCAAAAAATAACGAAGAAATGGAATTGGATTTTACTATCAACAAAAGAGCCTACATCACCCTAAAAATTACCAATCAAGAAGGAGCCACACTAAAAACCCTAAAAGACGAAGTCCTATACGAAGCAGGAACAAGCACAATCTCTTGGGATGGCCGCGATTATCGTAACGAATACCTTACCAACGACACCTACAAATACGAACTTTCAGCCGAAATCGATGGTGATAGAGATAGCAAAAAAGGCAGTATAGAGATCGAAACAGCCGGTGTTAGAGACAGAACCGATGATCCTCGTATCAAAGACGCCTATCTTACAAAAGAAAACTTTGATCCCGGGCGTGAGTCCACTTATATAGTTTTCAACCTTACCGCTCGTGCCGATCTTAGTATCACAATAGAGGACATGAACGGGCAGGAATACGAAACAATCTACGACAAAAATAATCAGGAAGCAGGTTTATACAAGATCGAGTGGGATGGTAGTGAGCTAACTGACAACGAAGGTGACTACGAACTTCGCATTGATGCCGAAAACACAAAAGGCGAAGACCAAAAGTTTCTTGAAGTTACAATAGAAGATGATGAAGTTAGCGGGTCTCGTCCAAATGTTTTAAAAGACAAAATCGAAATCGAGGACATCCCATTCAGCCTTGAGAATGACGATAACCTTGCGATCAGCTTTAGACTGGACAAAAAAACCGAAGTTACTGTGGAAATCATGGACAACAACTACCTTATTGAAACACTAGTGGAAGATCATGAATATCCTGCCGGACTTACAACTGTAAAATGGGATGGAAAAGACCAGTTTGGAGACTACATCGATGAAGGAATTTACCAATACAAAATTACAGCCACAAATGCCCAAGGTAAGGATGAAGAAGAAGGAAACTTCTCACTTACAGACAGCAGCCTTGCAGACGGGGAAAATGTTTGCGCCGGATTTACCGATGTTAGCGATACTCACTCATTATGCGATTCCATCACTTGGGCAAAAAACATGGAAATCTTTGAAGGATACCAGGACGGAAGCTTTAGACCGAATCAGGCAATAACTCGTACAGAAGCCCTAAAAGTTATCCTGCTCACACTTGATGTTAATATCTTGAGTGCGGATGGATCAAACTATGGTTTCTCGGATGTTGAAAAATACGGTTGGTATGCTGGATATCTTAGAACTGCCATTAATTTGGGAATTGCGGAAGGATATCAGGATGGGAAATTTAGACCCGCAAATCAAATTACAAAAGCGGAAGGACTGAAAATATTACTTGAAACAGGAAGAATTAAAGATGATGTGATCATTCCGTCACTTACTTCCGGCCTTCCCTACGAAGATGCGGAAAAAGGAGCATGGTACATCAAATACTTGTGGATGGCCAAAGAGCACAACCTAAGCCCGAACGCCTACTACTTCTCACCAAACGAAGCTCTGACCAGAGCTGAAATGGCAGACATGCTGTATCGTTACTACAATTCCGACTTAACTTAAAGTTTCAAAGGAATATTGAAGGGATGAAAAAGGCTGGACTACTCCGGCCTTTTTCTATTAGTATAAAAAGTGATTTATAACCTCATTTTATATGCTAAAAGGACTTAAAGGACTGATAGCCGGTATTTTGGCCGGGACTGCTCTTGGAGTGTTGTTTGCGCCCAAAAAAGGCGAAGAACTTCGCAAAGGAATCAAAAGCGAAGTGGATGGCGGCGGTAGTGGGCTAAAAACCGTTGGTGAAGCTCTAAAAAACCTCGGAAAAGAAGTAGGGGAACTAAGCAAAAACATTTATGATGAAATCTCCGATTCTGAGCATTTCAAAAAAGCTGAAGCAGAACTCAAAAAACACACTGCAAAGGCTCTCGAAGCCGCAGACAAAATGATGAAACAAAAAAAAGGAAAGCTAAAAAAAGATGTAAAAAAGGCTACAAGTAAAGCGAAAAAAGTCGTAAAAAGAGAAGTTAAAAAAGCTACGACGAAAGCTAAAAAAACTGTTAAGAAAGTAGTTAAAAAAGCCACAACTAAAAAGAAGTGAAACAACCACTCATCGGAATAATCGGCGGAAATGGGAAAATGGGGCAATTATTTGCCTCATTTTTTCAAGAACAGGGGATTAAGGTACTTATTTCCGACCTCAAAACAAAACTAAGCAACAAAGAACTGGCAGTCCAAGCCGATATTGTAATAGTTTCCGTCCCCATTGATAAAACCGAAAAAATCATCAAAGAAATAGCCCCCCACCTTCCCAAAAGCTCCGCTCTCACAGACTTTAGCTCTATAAAAGAAATGCCCATAAAAGCCATGCTCAAAGCCAAATGCGAGGTTTTTGGCATGCACCCGATGTTCGGCGAATCCAACCCCATTCCCGGACAGACAATCATTTTTTGCCCCACCAATCGCTCCGGACATTACTACAAATGGCTCAAGAACTTTTTCACTACTAAAGGTGCGAAAATAGAAGAAATGACAGCATCTCGCCACGATAAACTGATGGCTCAGGCTCAAGGGCAGATCCACTTTGCCGAAATAGCTTTCGCAAACGCCCTAAGAAGATCCAAGCTACCTACAAAAGAACTTCTGAAATTCAGTTCAAAAGCCTCTGAGCTCAAAGTAATGCTCGCCGCCCGCCTTCTAAATCAGTCTTCCAACCTTTACGGAAATATCCAAATTCAAAACAAGAACAATCTCAAAGCACTCAAAAATCTGCAAAAAGCCAGTACGGAACTCCTGCAAATAGTAAAAAAGAAAGACCTCAAAGCCTTTATCAAATATTTCAACAGCACAGCCAAGTTCTACGGCAAATATACAAATGAAGCGCACAAGGAAAGCAGCGAACTGATTGATTTTATAATCGAAAAAAGAAACCGCAAAAAAAGGTCAAAACCCAGCCCTAAACCCCAAAAAAACTCTTTGGCCCTTCTTGGTCCGGCAAACACATATTCCGATATCGCCGCCAACACTTACGATAGTACTTCCCCAAAGTATTACTGCAAAGACATTCCCGAAGTTTTTGAATTGATTGTGCAGGGGAAGGTAAAAGAGGGGATTGTCCCGCTGGAAAATTCTATCCACGGCACAATTCGCGAAAGTTTTGACAATCTTTTTTCAAAAAATGTCCACATCGCTCGGGAAATTTCCCTGGAAATTCATCACAATCTCATAATTTTAGCTCACGCAAAAAAAAGCGACATAAAGACAATAATTTCCCATCCCCAAGCCCTTGCCCAATGCAAGAAATACCTTAAAAAACACTTCCCCAAGGCAGAAATTCAGGCATTCCCCTCAACAGCCGCAGCAATTGAAAAATTGATCTGCTCAAACAAAAAGGAGATAGCTGTAATAGCCTCGAAAGAAGCCGCAGACCTCCACAATCTCAAAATCCATGCCAAAGATATCGAAGACAGCAAAAACAACAAAACCTCGTTCATCATTATAAGAAAAGGCCCTTTCAAATCTACCACCAACCAAAAAGCCTCCAAAACATCCATAGCCTTTCACTTCGGCAAAGACTCACCGGGCTCACTTCTAAAGATTTTTAAACTCTTTGGTGATGCAAAAATAAACCTAAGTCGCATCGAATCACGCCCAACAACAGCTAGCCGTGGTGATTACATATTCTTCCTCGACTTTCAAGGCCCCCTCACAATCCTCAACAAAGTAAAAAAGCAGGTCGCAAAACTAAAAATACTCGGGAGCTACTAACCTAAATTCCCCTCAACTCCTTCATCATCTCAACCCTTTTGGAAATCAACTCCTGCGTCCCAATATCTTTTCTGTAAAACACCGGCCCGCTCACAGCTTCAACCGCCTTTTGAGCGACAGCCTCGGCCTCTCCAACACTATTTCCCTTGCCCACAAAAGCCACGGCTCTTGATCCGCACAAATAAAGGTCGCCATCCCGTTCGTCCACAGAAGCATAAAAAACTTCCACCCCCTCAGGCAATTCGCCTATCTCAATTTTTTGATCCTTCACAGCTTCATCCGGATATCCCTCTGGAACCACATATTTGCAAACAGTCGCCTTTTTTTCGAACTCAACATCCAGCTGATCCAGAGTCTTATTGATAATCGCCTCACAAATATCCACAAAACTGGTTTTCAGCAAAACCAAAGCATTCATCGCCTCCGGATCTCCAAATCTGGCATTATATTCAATCAATCTCACACCGTTTTTTGTCGCGATAAAACCGCCATACATCACCCCCTTAAAGTAAACACCAGTCTCCTCAAACAAGGCTTTTGCAACATGCTTGTTCATCTCACTTGCCTCTTTCACATCAACAGCAGTCAAAAAGGGCATCATATGATTCTCGCATGAATAAGTCCCCATTCCTCCTGTATTTGGCCCGGTATCTCCCTCATAGGCTCTTTTGTGATCCTGAATAACCGGCATATCAACCGTATGAGTCCCATCACAAAAACTCATCAGACTAAACTCTTGACCAATCAATTTTTCCTCAACCACAACCCTCCCACTTTCCTCAAGGCACTCCCTAGCATAAGCCAATCCCTCAAGCCTCCCATTCAAATGATCTCCTGAAACCTTCACACCTTTCCCTCCCTTAAGCCCATCGGCCTTAACAACAAAATCATCCCCAAGTTCATCAAAAAACTCCTCCAAGCCGCCATCATCATGAAAAACCTTAAATGTCGGATTACCCGGGATCTGATATTTTTCAAGCAAATCCCTCGCAAAAGCTTTGGAAGACTCCAATCGTCCCACTATCGCAAGGGGAGAGGCACTATGAATCTCCAACTCAAGCAACATATCCGCAACTCCGGCCTCCACTGCAGATTCCGGCCCAAGCACAGCAAAGTCCGGCCTCACACTCTCTGCAAAACTGGCAATCGCATCTTTGTCCGTCACCTTCGCGAACAAATATTCCTCGCACAACTCGGCGATCCCCGGATTATTTGCAGGCCCCACGCAATAAAGTTCAATATCATCCCGTTTCAAAGCTTTAGCCATCGCGTGTTCGCGCGCCCCGTTTCCGATCAAAAGTACTTTTTTCATAACTATACAAGGTTAGGTTGCCCATATTCTTGCTCATCCTCAATTTTGCCGCAAACCTTTTCACTCATTCTATCCTCGGCATTTTTCTTAAGAACCTTTTCATCAATATCACCCGTTTTATATTTACCGTCAAAACAAGCCATACACATATCCTTAAGTTTCGGATTTTGCTTCACACAAGACTCAAAAGTATCATCCAGATTCGCATAAAAAAGTGCGTCCGCTCCCATGAATTTTTTAATTCCATCAAGATCATGGTTTGCCGCAATAAGTTCCGCTCGAGTTGGAATATCTATCCCGTACAGACAAGGAGAAACAACCGGAGGTGAGAAAGATGCAAAATAAACCTTTTTCGCACCCGCCCCTCTGACCATTTGCACAATCTGTCTCGAAGTATTTCCCCGGACAATACTATCATCAATCAAAAGAATCTTTTTCCCCTTAATCTCATGTTGCATCGGATTCATCTTATAGCGAATAGATTTTTTACGGATTTTTTGCCCAGGCATAATGAATGTTCTTCCGATATAGCGATTTTTTACCAGCCCCTCCCTATATTTTATTCCCAATTTCTCCGAAATAGCCAAAGCCGCCGACCTAGCAGAATCCGGCACAGGCATCACCACATCAATATCCAGCCCGGCTTTCTCAATCTGCTTACAAATCCTGGCACCCATCTCAATCTGCGCATGATAAACGGAAACGCCATTCAGCACGCTATCCGGCCTGGCAAAATAAATATATTCAAATATACAAGGAATATGAGTCTTCGGCATGATGTTCTTTCGGTGCACTGTTCTTGTTTCCTCATCAATAAAAATAGCTTCACCCGGCCCCACATCACAAATTGTCTCAAACCCCACTATATCCAGCGTAACCGACTCGGATGCAAACATATAGTCGGTAGTTAAACCATTTTCCCTTTTCCCAAAAACCAAAGGCCTAATCCCATGAGGATCCCTAAATGCCACCATTCCGTGCTTGGCAATATAAGCCACAACGCTATAAGATCCCTTCGCCCTTTTGTAAACACTCTCAATCGCTTTCCAAATATGCATGGGTTTCAATTTGTCGGCATTCTGCTTTGTAAGCGCCTTGGTAAACAGATTTAAAATAACCTCCGCATCACAATCGGAGTTCACCATACGATGATCTTTTTCAAAAAGCTCCTTTTTTAATTCCGCAGAATTAAAAACATTTCCGTTATGCGCAAGAGCAACCCCAAAAGGTGCCTGCCCCAAAAATGGTTGGGCATCATTGGAACTACCTGCACCAATCGTTGCATATCTCGTATGCCCAATAGACACATAACCCGACAACTGTTTCATGTGGCGGG
>JAHIRL010000090.1 GCA_018818755.1 Patescibacteria group bacterium | reverse complement strand
TTTTAAAACACTACGGAAAAAACTTCCGCTTCCTCAAACCAGCCTTTAGTAAATTTAGCAACAAAGACCTAATCAAATTTTTCGAAGAAAAAGGCTTAGCAATGATCACCCAAACAAACGGCAAAATCTTTCCAAAATCACTTCAAGCAAAAGATGCCTTAGATGTCCTCACAAAAGCCTGCCCTAAAATCTCCTACAATGAGAAAATTCTAAACGCCAAAAAAATCGACAAACACTTTGAAGTTAAGACCAATCTCAAAACCTACACCTGCCAAAAACTAATAATCGCCACCGGCGGAAAATCCTATCCTCACACCGGCTCCACCGGAGACGGATACTCCCTCGCCAAATCCTTTGGCCACACAATCATAGAACCACGCCCCGCCCTCTCGCCAATCCGCATCAGAAATTATAAATTCCAAGACCTCTCCGGAGTCTCCCTCCCCAACATCTCAATTTCTCTCTATCGCGACAACAAAAAAATCCAAGAAACTGTAGGCGATCTCCTCTTCACCCACACCGGCCTCTCCGGCCCGGGCATTCTCAATTTTTCCCGCTATATCCACCCGCACGACACTCTCAAAATAAATTTCACAAACTTAAATCCAGAAAAACTTAAGGAAAAAATCATCGCAGGAAAATTTTCACTAAAAGATTTAAAACTCCCTAAAAGCCTCACAGAAGCTCTCAATCTTCCCAAAGACCTCACCAACCTAAGCAAGCAGGACCGAAACCTCCTGATCCAAAACCTCTGCGCCCACCCATTCGAAGTCCAATCCATCGGCAATTTCGAAATCGCTATGGTAACCGCCGGAGGAGTTAGCCTCAAAGAAGTCTCCCCCAAAACCATGCAATCCCACTTAGTGGAAGGTCTCTACTTCACAGGCGAAATCCTCGACATAGATGGCGACACCGGCGGCTACAACCTCCAGGCTGCATTCTCCACCGCATATTTGGCTTGCAAAAATCAATCGATCAAGGTATAATTTTACCAGAAACATATCGATAACATTTTTGTATGACTACAATAACAATTTCTCCCAAATTCCAAATAGTTATCCCCAAGGAAATAAGGGACAACATGAGCCTAAATTCCGGCATGAAACTGGAAATTGTGCCATACAAAAACAGAATCGAACTAATTCCTTTAAAATCAATCAAATCACTAAGAGGAAGCCTAAAAGGGATCGATACAACTATAATGCGTGAAAAAGATCGAATATGAACATTATAGACTCATCAGCATGGCTCGAATACTTTGCAAATAGCATAAATGCAAAAAATTTCGAGAAAGCGATAGAAGATACAAAGAAACTAATTGTCCCCTCTATAGTTTTATACGAAGTCTTCAAAAAACTCCTTAAAGAAACCGATGAACACAACGCCCTAGAAATCATAGCCCACCTCAAACAAGGAAAAGTTGTAAACCTAGATATAGATTTATCTCTAGAGGCGGCTAGATTAAGTCACCTCCACAATCTAGCCATGGCAGATAGCATAATTCTTGCCATAGCTCAAAAGCACAAAGCCACAATTTGGACCCAAGACTCTGACTTCAGAAATCTTCCATATGTAAAATACTTCCCTAAAAAATAATCTCCCTCCCCCTAGCCTCACCCACAACCTTTCCATCATCAGCCACCAACTCGCCCCCAACAAAAACCTTCACCGGCCAACCTTTGAATAAACTACCATGATAAGGCGACCACCCACATTTACTCAAATACCCCAGCTCCCCCACCTTCCGCTCCAGCTCCATATCCACCACAACCACATCACCATCCATACCCTCCTCAATCCGCCCTTTCCCCTTCAACCCAAAAATCTCCGCCGGCTTCTCACACAAAACCCGCACCAAATCACCAAAACTCATCCCATCATCATTCACCATATTCAAAAACATCGGAAGCAAAGTTTCCACCTCCGGCACACCCGCAGGCACATAAATATAACCAAGATCCTTTTCCTCCAATGTATGCGGCGCATGATCCGTCGCCACCATATCGATCTTCTGATGTTTAATCCCCAGCCATAATGCAAAAGCATCTTCATGCCCGCGCACAGGCGGGTTAACTTTTAAACGATTTTTCAAAACCCCATAATCATCCACCGTCAAAAACAAATGATGGGGCGCAACCTCGCAAGTCACCCATTTTCGATAATTCTGCACAAGCTTCAAACCATCCGCCGAAGACAAATGTGCGATATGCAGTCTTTTCTCATATTTTTTCGCTAACTCGCAAACAAATTTCAACGCTTTGACCTCCGCCTCCACACTGCGAATTTTTGAGTGCACGGATGGATCTGTTTCCCCCTTAAATTTCTCGCGATTTTTCTCAATAATCCCTTCATCTTCCGCATGCACCACAACCAATTTACTCGTCTGCTTAAACAACTCTTCCAAACTCTCATTGCTCACCCCCATATCTCCAGTAGAATTTGCCACATAAACCTTCACCGCCACAGCCGAACTTCCCTCCACCTCATCAAAATTCTTCCCGTTAAATCCAATATAAAACCCATAATTACAATATGCCCTGCCCACAACCAATCGCCTCTTCATTTCCAACAAAGCCTGATCCACAATAGCCGGCTCATTATTTGGCATATCCAAAACCGTAGTTATCCCCCCTACAACAGCCGCCCGACTCCCACTCTCAAAATCTTCCTTATTGGTATGCCCCGGATCCCTAAAATGCACATGCGCATCAATAATCCCCGGCAAAATAATTTTCCCCTCACAATCAATGATTTCAGCATCATCTTCACCAGAAAAACCAATTTTCCCATCCTTCAAAAAAAGATCCCGCCGTACAACTTCGCCGCCAGGCAAAACTATCTCCCCATTTTTTAATAAATAATTATTCATCAAACCCCAAAACTAAACAAATTAAAGCCATCCTCACCGCCACCCCATTCTCCACCTGATCAAAATATCTCGCTCGCCCATCATCATCCACCTCAACCGCAATCTCATCCACCCTTGGCAAAGGATGAATCACAATCGCCGATTTCTTGACTTTCCCCATCAATTCAGAATCCAGCACATAAGCCCCCGCATACTTCTCCGCCTCAGCTTCCGAAGTAAATCTCTCCTTCTGCACTCGCGTCATTGCAATCACATCAAGCTCAGAAATCACCTCCGCCAAATTTTCTACCCTCTCTCCCACATACTCCTCCGGCATCTGCAAACCTTCCGGCGCAACAAACACAAACGAAACCCCAAAATGCTTAAGCAAATTATATTGAGAATGCGGCACTCGCCCATTTTTTAGATCCCCCACCATCCCAACCTTCAACCCCTCAAGCTTCCCGTCAAACTCCTTCCAAATCGTATAAACATCCAGCAAAGCCTGCGTAGGATGCTCATGCACCCCGTCCCCGGCATTTATCACCGGAACCCTGCTTCCACTCGCCAACTTTTCCACACTCCCCGCCTCCGGATGCCTCATCGCAATCATATCAGCCATCCTCGAAACCACTCGCCCGGTATCCTCCAAACTTTCGCCTTTTTTATGTGAAGAATTTGCCACCATGTCCGACCCACTCACAACGCCACCACCAAGCCGCAACATCGCAGTCTCAAAGCTAAAACGAGTTCTAGTTGAAGGTTCATAAAAAAGCGTCGCCAAAATCTTCCCCTCGGCAAGCTTCCTTCCACCCTTCTCCTCCATTTCCTTTGCAATCTTAAAAACCTCAAGCAAACCTTCTCTATCAAACTGTTTGCTATCCAAAATGTGTTGGGATTGAAATTTCATGATTCAACTATATCTTAGCCCAGACTATATTCCAAAACCATTTTCCTTAAGAAGTTCTTGCAACTGCCAAAACGGCTCCTCCAAAAAAGCCTCTCTTAGTTCAACAGCTGTTCTCGCCGCATCCGGGAAATTATTCTGACAATAATAGTGACTACAAACATCAAACCGCACATCAACCGGTAACATACAGCCATTCCACATCTTAAATCTACAATCATCCTCAATTTTAGCCTCATTCATCACTTTTTCAACTTCCTCCCTCAATTTCTCACTGGCTGTAGCAATCATCAAAAAATAACCAAAAGCGGTAAAATTCCCTTCAGCAATCTTGTCACAACACTTCCCACCACAATCAGCACAAATACGCCCTGCATCAAATCTCTCAACACTCTTGCCAATACTGCGCCTAACCAAAGAAATTTCATCAACAATCTTCTCAACCTTTTTAAGAAGATCCCCATGCAAAGTATTGAAAAAATCACTCGCCTGGAAATAGCGCCTCCGAGATTGCTGATCAACAGATATCGCCTCAATCTGACCATCTATACTTCCAAGTATTCCCTTCATAAATTTTAATAAAAGGAGCTTATTCTTAAGGAAATTCAGACATTTGTCAATTAAAATCTTGCACTTCCACCTTCGCCCCACTAGAATAGCGAAGATGAAAACAGCCACACTCGTCCTTGCGGACGGCACCACTCTCACCGGAAAATCCTTTGGCGCAGACATAAATAGCGCCGGTGAAGTTGTTTTTAATACTTCCATGGTTGGCTATCCCGAAAGTTTTACCGACCCTTCCTACACCGGCCAAATCCAGGTTTTAACCTACCCGCTCATCGGAAACTACGGCGTGGGCGGAGCTTGCAAGGATGAAAATGGAATTTCCAAAAGATTCGAAAGCAATAAGATCCACATCAAAGGACTAGTAGTTAGCGAATATTCCGAAAACTTTAGCCACTGGGATGCCAAAAAATCCTTAAGCGACTGGCTTAAAAAAGAAGGAATACCCGCAATCACCGGAATAGACACCCGAGCCTTAACTCAACGCATCCGTAAACACGGAACCATCCTAGGAAAAATCATCACAGATAGTTCCCAAAATCTCGATTTCTATAACCCTGACCTCGACAACCTGGTAAACCAAGTCTCAATCAAAAAACCAAAAACATACCAAGGCAAAGGCAAAACCATAATCTGCATCGACTGCGGAATGAAAAACAACATCCTCCGAAGCCTTTTAGATAGGGGCCTCACAGTCATCCGTGTCCCTTGGAACTACGATTTCATTGAAGCTGGCCTCAAATTCGACGGCATCTTCATCAGTAACGGCCCCGGCGATCCGGCAATGCTAACACCCCTACACGAAATAATTCGCAAAGCCCTAACCTTAAAAAAACCAATATTCGGCATCTGCCTTGGCACCCAAATAATGGCTCTCTCATCAGGCGCAAAAACCTACAAACTCAAATTCGGCCACCGCGCCCAAAACCAGCCTGTCCAGGATCAGCAAACCGGCCAAGCCTACATCACCAGCCAAAACCACGGCTTCGCCATCAGCGAAAAATCCCTCCCCCACAACTGGCAAGTCTGGCTACGCAACCTCAACGACGACACCGTCGAAGGAATCCGCCACCGCTCCCTCCCCTATTTCTCCTGCCAATTCCACCCCGAAGCCAGCCCCGGCCCAACAGACACCATGCACTTTTTCGACGAGTTTGTGGAAATGCTCTAAAAAATGATCATATACTAGACAAACCTATTAAATCATTGCAATTTTCCTGTGCACGTGCACAGTTTTTTAATCCAACAAAAAACCCCCGCTACAAGAGCAAGGGGCTAATCAATCAACAAATATTTGTTTTTGTTGTGATTTTTATTTTTTGTTTTTGTTTCCTACCAAAGCTTTGGTGTTGTTTTCAGCCGTCACCACCGGCCGCCTGTAATCCCTTGAGACTTCCCGACAAGCAGGAGAGCTAAGGGCAGGACAGTGTCCGAAACAGTTCGGACATCTTCGCCCCGCTTAGCGGGGCATCGCTTCAGTAAGGACAGAGAGAGGAATAAAAATTTTTTACTCCCCCCATCCGTCCCAACTTTTTTATTTTTGTTTTTCTGTTTTTTAATGATCAAAACAAAATACTAAACCTCAACAGATTTGTCAAAAATATATCATGGACAGATGTGGCAAGTGTTCCCTGCCTTAAAAGCTGTCCAAGCTTGACATTTTACCAAAAATAACCCATAATACGCCTGTTGCGGTTCGGCTACGATGCTTTACCCAGTCCACTATCGTAAACAGACCGATCCGCACATTCCCACCGGGGGTCCCTGCCCCCATGCCTCGTCTCCAGGCCACCGTTCCTTTCCAGTTCCCCCGTGATGGCCGCTAATGGAGACGAGGCCTCACCTAAAATCACAACTCAATTTCTATCCCCAACCTACGCATGGCCTCCCTAAACCGTTCGCTCATCTTCTGATAAAAGACCCCCGTGACACCGGAATCCTGCTCATTATAAACAAGCACCCTTTTCAACATAGCATCAACCTCCACATTCACATCAGGATCCTCCCATAAATTCAAAATATCCCGAGAAACCCGTTCACTCCCCTCAAACAACGCCCTTTTTACAAAAACCCAAAGTTCATAATCCTCATCTAAAATTTCCCCAAAAGCCCTCATCTTTTCTCCTATAAAAATTCGTTAAGAAATCGGACAGCAAGACTACCCCAACCAAAACAAAAAGGTCAACATTTGACATTTGTCAAAAAACGACCCATAATCAATAAGTTATAACTTGACCGCAAGGTCCAAGTTATACACGCCGGAGGGACTAGCAACCCCTCCTCTACCCCCTATCTCCACAAAAGGAGGCATTCCCGCCTTTCCAGTTTGCCTACAAATTTCACAGCGCCTCCGGAGATAGGGGCCTACCAACACAAGTGATCACAAGACTCTTCAGCAAAACCATTGCAATTTCACCACATAAAAAAACCCCCTTGCGGGGGAAACCCATTCAATAAATTTTGTTTTTATTGGGATTTTTTGTTTTTGTTTCATCCTAACCGAGATTTTGGTGTTGTTTTCAGCCGTCACCACCGGCCGCCTGTGGTCCCTTTATACAGAATCAATATAAAAGTGATTAGATAAAGGGCAGGACAGTGCTTAGATCAGTCTAAGCATCTCCGAGTTAAGTGGGGAAGATAGCGATCTTCTCTTTAACTCATCATCTCAGTAAGGACAGAAAGAGGAATAAATTATTTTGATTTTACTCCCCCCATCTGTCCTAACTTTTTATTTTTGTTTTCCTGTTTTTTAATGATCACGACATAATACAAAAACACAACGACTTTGTCAAAATTATACCGTGGACACATCTCAAGAAAGGCGCATGCCTTAATCCCGCCCATTTCCCCTTCCATTTGAATAAAGGCCAAGCTAAGATAAAAACATGTTTATCTCACTCGATCTAGAAACCACGGGCTTCGACCCTCAAACAGACAAAATAATAGAATTTGGAGCTGTAAAATTTGATTTAAATGGAGAAAAAGAGCGCCTATCTTTCCTAATAGACCCAGGCACAAAGCTCCCGGATATCATCACTCATATTACAAAAATTAAAGATGAAGACCTCCAAGGAGCCCCAAAAATCACCGAAGTCCTTCCCAAAATAAAAGAATTCATCGGAGATTTACCAATAATCGGCCACAACATTCAATTTGATACCGGATTTCTAATTCAAAACGGCATAGACCTTATAAATCCCGAAATAGACACCTTCGAACTCGCAGGCATCATTTTCCCCTCTCTCCAGTCATATAGCCTGGAAGTCCTTAGCCATACGCTAAATCTAAACCACGAAGAAAAACATCGAGCCCTAGATGACGCTATCGCCGCAATGGAACTTTTCCTTAAACTAACAAAAGAATTTACCCACCTAAAAGCCCCTCTACTCCAAGAAATCCAAAATCTTTGCCAAAAATGCAATTGGCCATACAACGAAGTTCTTTTAAACCTGAAATCCAGCCCCCAAGCCCAAAAAGCCCCTAAAGAAACTCCACCACTCCCCACATCCCCCCACACAAACACAATTCTAGAAGAAGAGTCTTCAAGCCTATTCGAACTAAACCCACCATATACCCCTCTTAGCATAGACATCGCCCAAAAAGCCGACCAAAAAACCGTAATCTGCGTTCCCGCCCAAATCTTTAAAGAAATCCCAAACCAAACAAACAAACTCGACACCGCAAACAACTACCTCTCCCCCTCCCGCCTAAACCACCTCAAAGAGCAAAAAGCTCTCACCCAACCCGAACTCACAACCCTAATAAAAATAATGATCTGGCAAGAGCAAACACCAGCCCCACACCACCTAAGATCAATTCACCTAAACCACGAAGAAAGAAAAATTATCCCAAAAATAAACGCCGACCCCAACTTTAACACCGAAGCCCCCACTCCAAAAAAAGACCAAGCACTGACAATCACCCATCAACAACTAATAAAAGAGCCAACAGCCTCACAAAAAGAAAATTTAATCATTCTGGATTTAAGCCAATTTGCCCAAAGCCTCTTCTACGAAAAAAGCCACCAGCTAAGCCTGGATTATTTCATAGAACCCCTTTCCCTCCTTCCCAAAACAGCCATAACGGAAAGTCTGATTTCAAAATCAACAATCCTTTTTGCCCTACTTGGCCTATTTTACGACAAATATAACGACAGAGATGCCTACTCTCCCCGCGTCTACCTAAAAACCGCCGAGCTCCAAAACAAAGAATGGCAAGACCTCCTGGCCAGTTTTGAGAATCTTGTCGAACTTTCACATCAACTCAAAGAAATTATCAACGACAAAACTCTTGGCTACCTAAAACAATGGAAAGAACGCCTAAACTCTCTAAAGGCAATCACTTCAACAGAAACAGACGAACAATACCTAAAACTGATAGAAAAAGACTTTCTCGACAACATCACTATAAAAGCCCACCCCATTTCCTTAGCGCCCCTAATGCAAGAAATTCTCACCCCTTTCAAATCCTACAAAATAATCGATGAAGTCCTGGACCTGAGCGACAACGGTGATTTTAGCAAAAACCTCTACGGAATCGACATCTTCACCCCAATAAAAGACCTAACAGAGAAAAACGAAAGCCTAGAAATACTAATAAGCAACGATTTTGAAATCCCCATCCAAAGTCTGGCCGAACTCATAAAAGACCTGCCGGGTCACAGCGTTTTTGTTTTCAATTCCAAACAACAAATCCAAATTTTCACCCTCAAACTAAGCAAATTACTAAAAGATGAGGACATCGAAATCATCTCCCAACTAACAGGTTCGCCCAATAAAATGTTCGACAAATTCCGCCAAAACTCCTCCCGGGCACTACTTTTACTCACCCAGCCAAGTTTTAGAAAATTTGAAGACCTGCACGAAATTTCCACAGTAATCCTTCATAAAATCCCTTTCGATCCACCAAGTAGTAATTTTATTAGTGCCTTAAGCCAGCAATACCGCAACGCCTTCGAGGGATTACAAGTTCCCCTAGCCGCTAGTTCCCTAAAAAGACTGATTAAAAGAATAAGCAAACAAAATTCCCAACTTATAATCCTGGATAACCGAATTCAAAACAAATCTTATTGCAAACCAATGTTAGAATTGATCAATACAATAGCTACACCAAAAATACTCAACACCGCAAGTCTGCTCAAAATGTCAAGCCAATTGCCCAATAACTAGCAAAAAACAAAAAAATCAGCATTGACTTTTTCAAACCCGCTAATTAAACTTACTCCGCAAAAAATCTATCCTTTTCATACATATATTAAGGAGTATTCAAGCTAACAAATACAATCATGACTAATCAATCAGATCCCATCGAGGAAATAATCAAAACCGAAGAAGAAGCGAAAAAAAGTGTCGAACGGCACCAAATAAAGAAGGAGCAGGAGTTTAAAGCTGCCGAGGAAGAAGAAGAACGCAAGCTTGCCGAATTTGAACAAAATCTAAGAAACGAGGGGAACAAAAAGCTTGATGATGTAAAACAAGAAGCCGGCGAACTCATGAAATCTAAAATAGCCACAGCTAGCAACGAACAAAACTCAAAGATGAGAGAATGCCGAGGATCAATGGACAAAGCCGTAGATACGGTTGTTTCCATCTTCATGGAACACACAAACTAATAAAAATAACCAATCCAAACTCATGGCAATAGCCAAAACCCGAAAAATTCAGCTATTAACAACACTCGAACACAAAACAGAAGTTTTAGAGCTTTTGCAAAATACCAATGCCATGGAACTACAAGCAATAAGCACCGAGGAAGGCGTTGAAACTCAACATTCTCCCAATCAACTCCAAAAATTACAAGAAATCGAACTGGAATTCGCCAACATAGATTACTCTATTAAAGTCCTGAGCAGATATGTCAAAGCAAAAGGACTTCTCGCAGAACCAATATGTCTCAATACCGATCAAGTGAAGGAAAAAGCCGAAGAGTCAAAACATAAAGAAATTACAAAAGAAATTCTCAAACACGAAAATAATCTCCTCCAGGCCAGAAACGAAAAAGCCGCCTTCCAAGCCGAATTAGACACATATCAAGTATGGAAAAACCTTGGAGTAAACTTGGAAAATCTCGATGGAAGCGCAAATTCAAAAATAATCCTGGGTTCCTTAAAAAAAGAAAACTACAATGAAATATATCAGGCAGTAAACAATGTAAGCGCCCTAACCTCAATCGAAAAAATCAACCAAGACGACAATAACGCCTACATCCTAATTGTCTTCAGTAAAGAATTGGAAACAGAACTTCGAGAAATCACTTCCAGATATAAATTTACCGAAACAGAACTACCAAGAGAAAAAGGACTACTAAAAGCCTATAATCAAAAACTTCAAAAACAAATCGAGACTTGCGAAGAAACCATTGAAAAAGCTGAAAAAGAACTAAAATCACTTTCAAAACATCTCGACGAACTAATGATCGTGCACGATTATCTCAATTGGGAAAAAGAAAAACTCGAAGAAGACAAAAAACTCACAAAAACAAATTACAGCTGTATTATCCAAGGATGGATTCCAGAAAAAAATATCGAAAAAATTGAAGATCAACTCTCAAAAATAACAAATCGATACCTTCTAAGAGAAATTGAGCCGGAAAAAGGAGAAAACATCCCCGTAGTAATCAAAAACAACAAGTTCATTGAACCATTTGAGGCGGTCACCGAAATTTACGGCCTACCCAAAAGTACAGAGATCGACCCTACCCCATTTTTGGCGGTTTATTTTATAGTGTTTTTCGGAATGTGTCTGACCGACGCCGCTTACGGCATCATAATGTTCGTCTGCACAGCCCTTGCTCTAAAATTTTTAAAACTACCACAAGGACTCAGGAAATTGGTGAAACTTTTGATGTATGGCGGACTTGTCACTTTTGTAATCGGCGGACTTTTTGGTGGATGGTTCAGCCTAAGTCCGGATCAAGTTCCTGACTTTTTGACCACCACAACAGATAGCGGTGAACAAATTTTCATCTTCCAAAAAATCAATTCACTTACAGATCCACTCACAGTCCTAATACTTTCACTTGGATTGGGATTTTTCCAGATTCTCATGGGAACATACATGAAACTCATCCACGCCATAAAAACCGGAAATAAAATTGATGCTATTTTAGATGTTGGACCATGGGCATTTATGCTCACCGGAATCGGCTTCGCTATCCTCGCCGCCGCAAGTGTCCTACCTCAAAATATGATTGCAATTGGAAAATGGTGGGTCATTTTAGGAGCAGTCATTATCGTTTTAACACAGGGTAGAGACAAAAAAAATATCGTAGGAAAACTGGTAAGCGGATTTTTAAGCCTCTACGATTTAATTGGATACCTCAGTGATGTCCTTTCTTACTCCCGTCTACTCGCACTTGGCCTTGCCACTGCAATTATCGGCCTTGCTGTAAACATTATCGCAGTTCTTATGAAAGATATGATTCCTTATGTTGGATGGATATTTATGATAATCGTGTTCGTCGGAGGTCATGTATTTAACATACTCATAAACACACTTGGATCATTTATCCACTCAGGTCGTCTCCAATTCGTTGAGTTCTTTGGAAAATTCTTGGAAGGAGGCGGAACCGGACTAAAACCATTCAGTAAAAAATGTAAATATATTTTCATAAAAAATAATTCTTAACCAATATTAATTATGGAACAATTCCTAGGAGATGGATTGGCACTAGCACTAGCCGGAGCGGCATTAGCCGTTGGACTCGGAGGCGCAGGATCAGCAATTGGTGTGGGCCTCGCAGGTCAAGCCGGTGCTGGAGTGGCAACAGAACAACCTGAAAAATTCGGTAAAGTACTCGTACTAGAAGCTTTGCCGGGAACACAAGGAATCTACGGATTCTTGGTAGGATTTTTGATTCTACTTTTCACAGGAGTTCTTGTTGGTGAGCCAAAAGAAATCAGTCTGGCTCAAGGTTGGCAGTTATTCTTTGCTTGTCTACCTTGTGCAATAGCTTGCCTTTCTTCCGGAATCAATCAAGGAAAAGTATCAGCTGCAGGAATGAACATGATCGCAAAAGATGGTTCTCAAATGGGTAAAGCAATCGTGCTTTCAGCCATGGTGGAAACTTATGCGGTTCTTGGATTCTTGATAAGTGCACTTTTGATTTTCTTCATCAAATTATAGGCTTACTTTTAGGCCTTTATGCAGATAAAGGCTTAAAGTAAACAAATAATTAACCAATTGAAATATGGCCCTAAGTGATATTCTCGCCAAAATACAAGAAGAAGCACAAAAGCGTCTAAAAGAAATTGATGCCAATTTTGAACGCAAACATAAAAGCCTTAAAGAAAAATACGATGCTGCACAAAAAGAAGTGACTCAAAACCTGCACACCAAATTAGAAGAAAATACCACAAAAATATTACAGAAAGCCGAGAATATCGCAACTATGGATGCCAAGAACAAAATGCTTAAAGCCAAAAGAGAACTTATTGAGGAGATTTTTGATGCAGCAATTGAAAAACTCGCCGCATCGGATAAATACCAAGCAATTCTAACCGCGATCCTCGAAAAAATCGATCTTGGAAAAGAAGATGTCGTAATAGTTCCGGCAAAAGGCAAAGAAGAAGCCACCAAAGAAGCAATAAAAGCATCAAAACAACCATTCATGCTCTCAGATAAAGCAAGTAACATCATTGGTGGATTTATCGCAAAAACAGACAAAAGAGAAATAGATAACTCATTTGAAACCATTATCAAAAATCAATTGCGTGAAAATCTGGAAATAGATCTAAATAAACTACTATTCTAAACATGAATCACATACAAGACAAATACGATTTTACATACAGCGTTGCCCTGGTTCGCACCTTGGAAAATTTTCTACTCAACGAAAACGAAGTAGAAAGAATGGTTCTAGCCAAATCCGCAAATGAATCGTTCAAGATTCTAAACGAACTGGACTACTCAGATAATAAAGTTGGCATAAACGATGTCGCCGATTTTCAAGAAGTTATCAATGAAGGATTGATAGATATAAAAACGACCCTGGAAAAAGTTACGCCCAACAAAAGAATTCTTCAAATAATTTGGCTACAATATGATTTTCATAATATCAAAACGCTAATCAAGGCTTTTTTAAGCGGAAAAACTTTTGAAGATGTAAAACATCTGATGAACGATTTGGGCACAATACCCATCGAATCATTGAAGAAATTTATTTTCGACAACGAAATAGTAGCCCCTTTCTACCTTGAAGAAATTACCGAAACCTACCTAAAAAAGAAAATTAAAAAAGTTCAGGAATTATTTGAAAAAGAACACAAAAATCCTCAAGTAATCGATCTCTATCTGGATCAAAAACTAATGAAAATAATTTTCAACATCGCAACTGACAGCAAAAACAATTTTTTGATTCGTTATGTTCAAAAACTAATAGATCTCTCTAATATCCGCCTATTCTTCCGGATGAAGGCGCAAGATAAAGAACTGGAAACATACGAAATTGCCTTCCTTTGGAATGGCAACATTTCCTTCCAAAAATTTCAAGAAGCCTACAAACACAAGCTCAGTGAATTCCCCGAAACAATGAAAACAAGCGACTACTACAAAATCATTAGCGAAGGATACAAACACTACGAAGCAGAGAAAACCTTTATCTTCCTTGAAAAAGAGATTGAAAATCACCTTATCTCCTACATTAAAGAATCCAAACTGATCGCCTTTGGCCCCGAACCTCTAATCGCCTACTTTTTGGCTAAAGCAAACAACGCCCTAAGCATCAGAATGATCCTACTAAACAAATTAAGTAATATCGAACCTGAACACATTCACGAAAAACTAAGAGACCTATACTCATAACATTCAACAAAACCATGAAAAACAATTATTCAATCGCCATTGTCGGAAACAAAGATACAATACTCGGATTCAAAGCCCTCGGCCTGGAAACTCACAGCGCCATGGATAGCAAAGAAGCCCTAAAAGTTCTAACAGATTTAAAATCACAAGAAATTATAATAGATGAGAAATCCGGAGAAACAAGACCCAAATACGCAATTATTTTCATAACCGAAGACCTTGCCACAGGAATTTCCCACGAAGACTATAAGAAATTGAGCAAAAGTGCCCTTCCCGCCATCGTACCCGTTCCCGGAAGCAAAGGAACAACAGGATACGGAATGAAGAGACTTGGAAAGATGGTAGAACAAGCGGTTGGAAGTGACATCTTTAAAGAATAACCATAAAGAAATTCGCAAAGCAAAATTCATACAAACCTAACTATATAAAAAACTAACTAAAAAATATCATGAAACAAGGAATTATAACGAAAGTATCAGGGCCTCTAGTCATAGCCAACGGCATGAAAAGCGCAAAAATGTACGAAGTAGTAAAAGTTTCAGACGAGAAACTTATGGGAGAAATCATCGAATTGCGCGGTGACGAAGCCTCTATTCAGGTTTACGAAGAAACCACAGGCATTGGCCCAGGGGATCCGGTATATGCAACAGGTGAAACCATGGTCGTAGATCTTGGTCCGGGACTTTTAACATCCATCTATGATGGTATCCAACGACCACTCGAACTTATCGAAAAAGAAGCCGGAGCCTTTATCACTCGTGGTATCGATGTTCCTGCCTTGGATCACAGCAAAAAGTGGGATTTCAAAGCCACAGCAAACAAAGGTGATGAAGTTAGCGGAGGAGATATTATCGGTGAAGTAGACGAAACTACACTTATTACTCACCGCATCATGATTCCTGCCGATATTGAAAACGGAACCATTGAAGAAATCAAAAACGGATCTTTCACTCTGGATGACACAGTGGCAATTGTAAAAGATGAAGACGGGAAAAATCATGAGATAAAAATGTCCCAAAAATGGTCAATTAGAAGACCTAGACCATTTAAGAATAAAAAAGTACCAAACGAACCACTCGTAACTGGAACCAGGATTCTTGATACAATGTTCCCAATCGTAAAGGGAGGAGCAGGATGTATCCCTGGCCCTTTCGGAGCTGGAAAAACCGTTACTCAGCAATCACTTGCCAAATTTTGCGATGCGCAGGTTATCGTTTATATCGGTTGCGGAGAGCGCGGAAACGAAATGACAGATGTACTTATGGAGTTTCCGGAATTGGAAGATCCAAATACAAAAGAACCTCTGATGAAACGAACAATTCTTATTGCCAACACTTCAAACATGCCGGTAGCCGCTCGTGAGGCCTCTGTATACACAGGTATCACAATTGCGGAATATTATCGTGATATGGGATACAATGTAGCGCTCATGGCCGATTCCACCTCTCGTTGGGCGGAAGCTCTGCGTGAGATGTCCGGTCGTCTTGAAGAAATGCCGGGTGAGGAAGGATATCCTGCCTACCTCGGATCTAAGACAGCTGAGTTCTACGAAAGAGCCGGATATGTTGAATGTTCCGGATCCCAAGGAAGACTTGGATCTGTTACGGTTATCGGAGCTGTGTCGCCTCCGGGTGGAGATCTTTCAGAACCTGTAACCCAAAACACTCTGCGTGTAACTAAGGTATTCTGGGGATTGGATGCCAAACTTGCCTACAAACGACACTTCCCAGCCATTAACTGGCTAAACAGCTACTCCCTATATCTGGACAATGTTGCCGACTACTGGAAGAAAGAAGTCGACGAAAAATACGGAGAATACAGAGCACAAGCTATGAGCCTTCTGCAACAGGAAGCCAAACTTGAAGAAATTGTGCGTCTTGTCGGTACAGATGCTCTCTCTCCAAAAGAAAGATTGGTTTTGGAAACAACAAAATCCATCCGTGAAGATTTCCTTTTCCAAAATGCTTTCGACTATGTTGATGCATACACTCCACTAAAAAAACAATTTGGAATCCTAAAATGCATCATGGCAGTCTTCCACGAAACCAACAAAATCGTAGATAAAGAAGGTTTCGATTTTGAAGAATTCCTAAAATTACCGGTACTGGAAAAAGTGGTTAAATGTAAGGATTTCTCCCACGAAGAACTGGAAAAATATGAAGAACTTGAGAAAGAAGTTACAAGCTCAATCTCAGAGTTCGGTACAAAATTCTCAAGCGAGTCTTAAATTATAAATCAATCTAACTCATTTTAACCATGCAGAAAGAATATAAAACACTTACAGAGGTA
>JAHIRL010000089.1 GCA_018818755.1 Patescibacteria group bacterium | reverse complement strand
TGCACAATTGCATTATCCTTTTGAAAACAAGGAGGAGTTTGAGAAAAATTTCCCGGCGGATTTTATTGCTGAGGGCTTGGATCAGACCCGAGGGTGGTTTTATACTTTGCATGTTTTGGCGACGATTTTGTTTGATAAGCCGGCTTTTAAAAATGTGATTGTGAATGGAATTATTTTGGCCGCAGATGGTGAAAAATTATCTAAGAGAAAGAAAAACTATCCCGATCCTCATGAGATTTTTGACAAGATGGGTGTGGATAGCATGCGTTATCTTTTGTTAAATTCTCCCGCTGTCTTGGCGGATGATGTGAGGTTTTCAGAGGGGCATGTGGATGAGGTTGTGAAGAAATTGACTTTAACTTTGTGGAATACTTATAGCTTTTTTGTAACTTATGCCAATATTGATAAATGGGAGCCTAATCGAGATTATGCCGATTTTAAGCCGAGCCATGAACTTGATCGTTGGGTACTGAGTGAGCTACATAGTTTGATCAAGGAGGTTAGTACGCAAATGAATGATTATAATTTGGCGCGAGCTACTCGACCTTTGTCCGATTTTGTGGAAAATCTTTCTAATTGGTATGTGAGGCGATCTCGCAGGCGTTTCTGGAAGAGTGAAAATGATTCCGATAAAAATGAGGCCTATCAAACTTTATACATTGTTTTGATGGAGTTGAGTAAATTGTTGGCTCCGTTTATGCCTTTTGTTGCTGATGAAATTTATATGAATCTTAGTGGTGAGGAATCTGTGCATTTGGCTAGCTGGCCTGAGGCAAATGAGGATTTGATTGACGATCAGTTGAATGAGCAGATCCGTTTGGTGCGGTTGATTGTAAATCTTGGACATAGTGTGAGGGCTAGGGCTAAAGTTAAGGTTCGTCAGCCATTGCAAAAGCTTGGTGTTGCTTTGCCAAAGGGTGTTTCTTCGGCATTTTTAAAGATGGCTGATGCGGTTATTCTGGAGGAATTGAATGTTAAGGAATTAAATTTGATTGAGGAGGCAAGTGATATTGTGGAGCAGCAGGTTTTTGTTAATCCAAAGGTGGTTGGCCCAAAATTTGGCAAGGATGTGCAGTTTATTATCAATGCGGTGAAAGCTGGGGATTTTGAGGTTTCTAAGAGTGGCAAGGTGACTGTTGGGCCTTTTGCTTTGGAGGAGGACGAGTTTGAGCTTGGTTTTATTGGCAAGGAGGGGTTTGATGTTGAAAGTAGCGAGGGGGTTGTTGTTGCGTTGGACACCAATGTTTCGCCTGAGCTTAAAAAAGAGGGGATTGCGCGGGATGTTGTACGGATTGTTCAGGATTTGCGAAAAGAGGCTGATTATCAGGTGGATGATAGGATTTATGTTTTGGTGGAGACTTCGGGTGATGTTGAGGTGGCTGTGACAGAATTTGCGGATTATATTAAAGCTGAAACTCTGGCCGATGAATTACAGCAAAGTGGTGATCTTGAATGGGATAAAGAAAAGATCGCCAATATAGACGGTCTGGATCTTAAGGTTGCTGTTAAGAAGGTTTAATCTAGTTTGTATTCTGAGAATTTTTCTTTGTAGAATGGAGCTTTTTTGCCCTGCTCCCAGCTAGATCCGGTCCAGCGAACATCCATCTTGTATGTGCCATTGCCGTTGTTTGTTATTCTTAAGGTAGCTCTTTCGGGGATTACTAAAGTATCTCCGCCACCTCGTGTGTTGCTTTCCACAGTTTTCTGATTTTCTCCAGATCCTTGAATTTTGTAATATTTGATTGGAAGGATGAAGTCTGTGTATTTTTTTGAGAATTTTGGCTTCATTCCTACGATTGTTTTCAGGAGCATGTCCATCATTTCGTTGTCATCCTGGGGATTTCCCAGCCTTGTTCCACTGTTACCATTTTCTTCACGGGTATATCTCGATTTGTTTATTCTTTCCCAAATTTTTGGTATTTCTTTAAGGGCTCTGCCCTCATCGCTAAGCGATTCCTTGTAATTAGCTAAATCTTCTTGAGCTTTTTTTAGCTCTGTTTGAAGTTTCTTTTGATACTCTTCTTCTTTTTTCAGTTCCTGATTTTCTTCTTCGGGTTTTTCCGCTACTGGTGCTGGTTCTTCTGGCGCTGGTGCGGGTTTTTCTGCTGTTGGTGCTGGTTCTTCTTCTTCTCCAAGATAAATTTTAACAACTTCTCCCCTTGGTGGGGTTAAAATAAAATAACCATTTTCAATTTTAACTTTTGTACCTTCGGCGATTTTATCGACATTGAAGCCTTTTGTCGTAAGGATTGAAAGAGCTCTGTATGCTGGTTGACTTTTTCCTAGTCCTTTTCTTAGAGCTCCAAAGAGATAATCGCTATCTTGTGGTATTGTTAGCTCTTTCATATTTGCATTTCGGAGATCAAGCCCCATAGCTTTTTTGAATTTAGCAAGTTTTTCGTAGTATTTTGTTCGGGCTTCTTGCTTTTTGTCGCTCAAACCGATTTTTTTCCATTCCTGTTTGGCTGAAAAACTTTCTTTTCCCATTTAAAATTTGATTATTTTTATTTTTGTTATCTCTATTATAACATTTTTACATTTTTTTAGCAAGTTGCCTGTTATGTTTTTTTTTACTAAGATGAGTGTATGACTTATTTGTGGAAATTATTTATCAGTGTCTTCTTGAATTGCTTGTCGGTATATTTACTGATAGAGCTGGTTCAGGAGATCACTTATACGGGTGATAAATTCGTGGTTTTTGTGCTGGCTGGTGTGATTTTGGCTTTATTGAATTCTTTTGTTAAGCCGATTTTGAAACTTTTTTCTTTTCCGATTGTTTTTCTTACAGCCGGTTTATTTTTGATTGTGATTAATGCGTTTATTTTGGCTTTGTTGGTGCGTTTTATGGAAATTGTTGATTTTAGAGATGCTATTTTAGTCTTCCCAAATATTGGTTCCTATGTTATAGGGGCTGTTGTACTTGGAGCTGTTAACTGGGCTTCGAATCTATTTTTTAATTCAAAGTGATTATGCAAACAACTTTACTTATTATCCAGGCAGTCTTGGCGGTCTTGCTTAGTTTGGCTATTTTGGCTCAACAGCAAGGTACGGGGCTTTCTGCGACATTTGGTGGCCAGGGCGGATTTCATACGGAAAAGCGAGGTGCTGAAAAGGTTTTGTCCAATCTTACCGTTGTGCTTGCTGTTTTGTTTGTGTCAAATGCTCTGGCATTTCTATTCGTTTAGTATTTTTTGATGAATCCATTTAAATTTGTAGTTAAGGTTTTTAAATCTTACACATTTGGCGATATGTTTTTGAGTGCTTTGGCTGTTGTCGCTATTTTGTTGATGATTGTGAAGATGATTTTTTTCCCATACGGTCTTTTTAACTTTGGTAAGCCAAATGTTTATACCGAAGGACTTATTTCAAAAAATGGGATTGCTAATATCAATCCGCTTTTTGTTGATTACAATGAGGCTGATCGTGAAATTTCCGCTTTGGTCTTTTCCGGTTTGTTGAAATATGATGCTGTGAAAGGGGCAATTGTGGACGATATGGCAAAATTGGCTGTTAATGAAGATAAAACGCAGTATACCCTTGTCTTGCGAGAGGGGCTAAAATGGCATGATGGTGAGCCAGTTACGGCTGAGGATGTATATTTTACATTTCATGATGTGATAAAAAATCCGGCTTTTCCAAATGAAATCCTAAAAACCAATTTTGCAGGTATTGAGGTTGAGTTGCTTGATGATATGACAATTAAATTTTCTTTGGAAAAACCAAATGTATTTTTTATAGCTAACTTGGTTACGGGTATTTTGCCTTATCACATCCTAAAAAATGTTGATCCTGCTGACTTATTACAGAATGAGTTTAACAAAAAACCGATTGGGACAGGCCCTTACATGGTTACTGAACCGGTTAAGATTTTCCCTGATGCCCGAATGCAGGCTACTCTTAATCGAAATCCTTATTACTATGCTGAAATGCCGGATATCGAAAATTTTAGATTTATTGTTTATTCTTACCCCGAACAGCTTATAGAGGATATTAATTCGCTTAATGGTGTGCCTAAGGTTACCGGAAAATATACTTTGGATTTTAGAAATAATGACCGTTTTGAGCTTATACCTTATGAGCTTCCTCAATATATGGCGGTTTTTTTGAATATGGAGAGTGCTATTTTGAAGGAAAATGAGTATGTGCGTTTGGCTTTGCGTAAAGCTATTGATAAGGAGGAGTTAATGGCTAAATTTCTTGATAAGATTCCTGTTGATACGCCTTTGATGCAGTTGGATCAGGAAGATTGGAAATATCAACCCGATAAGGATCAGGCACATGGCGCTTTGAAGGAGGCGGGATATAGTTATGGGGAAGATGATACTGAGCATGTGGGGATTAGGTATGATGAGGAGGGAAATGCCTTGGAGTTGAGTTTGATAGCTTTGGCTTATCCCGAAGGTACTGAGCAGGCGAATGAGGCTAATGATG
>JAHIRL010000088.1 GCA_018818755.1 Patescibacteria group bacterium | reverse complement strand
CATCATTATCGGCAAATCTCAAATCTCCTCCATCATTTTTCTCTGCGGGAAAATCTGCGGAATTTCCTTCAAGATGGAAGTCTGCTCCGCCGGATCCTGAACTCTCCCCTACCGCAAGTTTTATTTGAAAATCTGTTCCTGCTCCGCTTTGTCCTGTGAGGGTTATTGCTTTTCTATTTGTCCCACCACTACTTAGCCAGGGGTCTTGAGCTTCGGTTGTAAAATTCCAAGTTGTGCTATCGGATATTCCAGCGTAAGAGTTGCCGGAAGTATCGTCCAAAGCAGTTGATGCAACTTGAACATAATAGCTGGTTTCGTATGATAAATTCGAACTAGGGTTTATTGTGACTGTAGCTCCGGAAACTGTTACTTGGTCTGATGTGACATCGATTGTTTCTACTGTGGATTCTCCGCTTTTTATCAAAATATTTCCTGTTCCCTTTGCCATATTTTCGTTAAAGGTAATTACCAGATTGCCTGAAACTGAAACATCTGTACTGTTATCTGCGGGAGAAAGTGGACTTGAGTCTCCCAGTTCAGGATCAGTTACATCAGGAGTTAGGTCGTTGGTTAGGGTATATTGGTAAACATTGGTCGTGCTTATTCCTACAAGGTACATTTTCGATCCATCTGTTTTAAAAGCTAATCCTCCCGAAGGATCTGCTTCTGTGTCTACGCTGTTTCCACTATAACTCCCAGAGGAAAGATCCCAAGCTGAAGATAGGTTGTATTGGTAAACCTTATTGTTCTGAGCACCAATAGTGTAAAGTCTCTCACCATCGGACTGGAAGGCTACGCCATATACACTCCCACTTTGAGAAGCGATAGATAAACTTTTTTCGTCATAAGTAGCTGAGGAAACATCCCAAGGAGTGGAAAGAGTATATTGATAAATGGCTTTGGTATAGTATTCAGACACATACATTTTGCTACCATCAGAATTGAAAGCGATTCCAGTTGTGGCTTCGCTTCCGTTGACTATGTTATCCAGAGAATAGCTTTTCTCGGCATATGATCCGCTTGTTAAATCCCAAGCAGAACTTAGTGTATATTGATAAACTATCGTAGTTGTGTCCACAATATAAACAGCTGTCCCATCTGATTTAAATGCAAAACCATAAGGATCCGCCGCTTGCCCTCCCACATTTAAGGTATTGTCCGTGTCGTAAGATGCTGTTGAAAGATCCCAGGCAGAAGACAGAGAATACCTATAAAGTTTGTTGGTGTTGCGCTCGCCAACGAACATTTTGGTTCCATCAGAATTAAAATTTATACCCGATCCGTTTCCTCCTTCATAGGCAAAGCTCACACTATCGTAGCTAGCCGATGATAAATCCCAAGCATAAGCAATAAAAGGGGTGGCAAGTAAATTGAATACTATCGAAAAAATAATGAGGAATGGAATTTGAGGAAAAAACTTTTTCATTTTGCCGTGACTATGTTTACTTTCAGTAGGCATTATATCTCTATTTAGAGAAATTTGTTAGATTTATTTTGTCCCGAACAAAGCCTCCCCTATCCTTAGCATCGTTGCTCCGGCTTCGACCGCTATTTGATAGTCTTCGCTTGTACCCATGGAGACTTCCTTGAGGTTGTGTTTTTGGGCGAGGGTGGAGAGGGCTCGGTAGTATTTTTTGCGCTCCTCAGGGCTTGTGCGCTGGCCGATTGTCATTAGGCCCAAGAGCTTTGTGTTTGCTAGATTAGCAGTCTTATATTCTTTTAGGATTGCCCTAAGTTGGCCTGCAATGATCCCGCTTTTGGCTGAATCTTTAGAGATGTTGACCTGAAAGAAAAAGTTTATGGTTTTCTTGAGAGCTTTTGCTGATTGGTTGATTTTTTTCAGGAGTTTGAGGGAGTCTACAGATTGGATTGTGTCTACCAATGACACTACCTTGCTCACTTTGTTGCTTTGGAGCTGACCGATGAAGTGCCTTTCGAGTTTTGGATGTTTTTTGGCTAAGTAGCGAAATTTTTCTTCGCAATCCGGCCATCTGTTTTCTGCTATTGCTTTTATTTGGGGATGCGCTTTTAGGACCTTCTCAATCTCGGGGATTGTGCGGCCTTTGGTTACGAGACAGATTTTGGTGGATGGAAGTTGCATCGGTCAGAATTATATAGGAGATGGTGGGGGCTGTATATTGGGGAATTAATTTTAAGTTACTGAGTACAGTACTGTCATGCTTGCTGGTGCGCTTTGAAGCAAGAGACCTGTTCAGCTAAAGTTGGGGGGCCAGGAGATTGGGTTTAGAATAGATTGATTGGAGCAGGTAAGTTGAAATTTATTTATGTTGTTGTCTGCCCCTATTTGGATCCTTAGTTTGGGGGAAAAATAAATTCTGATTTAGCGTCTTATAATAGCAAGGAGAATCATAAGAACAATAACTCCTTTCCAAATATAATAATTATTTGAGGCAAATACCATCTTGGTTAAAGGAGTTTCTACTTTAAACACAAAATGGACCAAAACACTTAGGGGCAAGGCGAGATACATAAATTGTTCGCGAGAAAGTGGTATCCCAATTTTTTTTAAATAAGGGCCAATTAAAAAAGCTAATAAATAAGTTATAGCAAATTCAAAAATTGAAAATGGGCCAATTCGAAATGAACGGAGAAAATCTAGAATATTCATGGGATTATTTTAATTTACCTTTATGTTAAGGTACCACAATTATGTTATATATCCATATAACAAATCAAAGTGATCGGTAAGGCTTAATGGAGCTACTTACTGAATGCTAATCGAATTTTAGGGTGTTTTACTATTTGGAGGGATTTAGCACTTTTCATTCCTGACCTAATAAACTATGATTTCAGTATTATTAACTATGCAAGCTATGAAATTTATTAATTTTCTAAGGTCAAAAAAGAAAATATTGTTGATTGTTGGTATTATAATTTTCGCAGGGATCGTCGGACTTTATTCCTATCTGCCAAAATTTCCAACATATGAAATATCTATAGATCCGACAGGATTATTGCCTTTTGCTTCACATGAACAAGCACGTGCGAATGTTTGCGATGCAATGAAAGGGCAACTATTCGACGAAATTTGTCAGGGGAAATTTGACATCGTTGGCAAATCCGACACGAAAAAAATAAATGAGCTGTTTTTGTTTATAAAAAAGATCGGAGACGACCGTGAAATTTCTGACTATGAAAAATTATTACTATCCCAGGCCGCATTTGCTTCGCTACCCACAAAAAACAGTCCTCTTGCGCAACAATCTATATTTTCTTCTTTGTTGACATTTATAAGCAAAAAAAATACCGCTTACGCTTCAGACGATAATTTTGGGATGGGTAGGGAATCCTTTATACAAATGATGTCAGAGGATCTCAGAAAAGTAGTAGGTGACATACCAAAAGGAGACAATGCTTGGGTTATAAATATCATGGTTTCCAGGTACGAATGGATAAATGGAGAGCGTCAGCCTATATACTCAGAGAAGTATGGGGAAATATTTGATCCTTACCCCGGTGTCTTTATTGAGGATAAACATGGGTGGGAACAGCGTGATTTAGTCCATGTGAGTTCGCGTGTTGGTGCGTATTCGAGCAATAAAAATACCATCACCATAATTGAAGAAGGTGTTGGCGAAAGGATAGTTTACTCTTTTAGTATAATGTCTTGGCATAGTAAACCTTATGGAACTGACTCAAAATTAGTCTTGGCAGAAGCGGGTCCATCTGAGAGATATTCAACATCAAGCCATAATTTTACAGAAGAAGAATATGAGGGCGATGATTTGCTTTTTGATTTGCTTAAGGTTGTTGAAATGCCATCTATGGAACAATCAGATGAAGAACAAGATAAACCAGTGCCGCCGCCAGGAACGCCTCTTACATATTCAGAAGCCCGATTTATAGGTGGGACCCCGGGATGTGAAGGATGGGTTGATGATCCTTCCTCAGGACTTTATTGTTTTGACAGTTTTGCACAAATAGAAGAATTAACTAACAAAAATGTGGAATCGGATGACGAATTTAAAATAGGGGTTCTTGATTTGATAGAGAATATGGAGCCGACTTATCCTTATACTGATGTGGAAGAACGAGAAAAGAAATGGGCAGAATGCATAGAACAGCATCCTGGAGAAGATTCATATTTATGTGAAGGAATTTAATTAAACTGGGGATATATTGCCATTGATCGGGTTGATACCTATCCAATTTGCGATGTCGCTGAATTTCTATAGAGCAGATGCACTGCGCTTCAGCCGGCCTCCGCCCATGTAAAAAAACCGTCAGCCGCGAGGGTTGCCGTTTTTTTCATGGAGCAGGTGCACTCCGCTTCGCTCCGTCGTACTTAATCATCCGGTTCACGCTGTGCGTTCACCGCATGCTTAAGCAACGGGAATTCTCACCCTACGGGTTCGATTCTGACAACTCCCACAAACAAAAAATGCCAGCCGGATGGCTGTCATGTTTTTGTTGGAGCGGGTGACGGGAATCGAACCCGTATCAACAGCTTGGAAGGCTGTGGTAATAGCCGTTATACGACACCCGCTTGTTTTGAAGATCAATGCAAAAGCAACTTTAGCGGAGGGGCGAAGAAATTTCAAGCTTTTTTTGGGGGTGTTTTTTTCTTTATGTTGAAATTCCTTGGGATTTCTCCTAATATGGAGTTCGCACATGAAAAAATACTTTTCCAAAACTTTGAAGTGGTTTAGAAATCTCGGGGCAAGGGATCTGCTTTTGTTTGTGGTGATCGCTACACTGGGAGTCTTGGTTTATCAAAATCAGAAAATTGACGATCATTTTTTGTTGGCGGCGGATAATCGATCTTCGCTGGTAACGGAGACAGGCCAACTTAAGGATGTTTATTCCAGGTTTGGGGAGGATATTAATGAGATGCGCCAATATTTGAGTATGCCGAGGAAGAATTATGGCAGTTTTGATGATATTTTTGAGGAGGATTTGGAGCCGAAAAATTCGACGGAAATTGCACTTTTTGAGTATGTGAGCGGGGCAGGGATAGAGGCAAAACTTAATCATGACAACAAAATGGCTTATGAACTTTTGGCCGGACTTAAAAATTCTCAGGATTTTGCGGTTTTTTTGAAGGAGAAAAACCTGCATTTGTCTGGATTTTTTGATGATGAAATGATGACTGTTGTGAAGGTGAAGGATTTCGCGGATCGGGAGATTCTTGAATATCGGCTTAAGAAGGAAGATGGGAGTTTTCTGGCTTTGAGTCTTTTTGAGGAAAGGGAGCTTGAGAGACTGGAGTTTGAAGATTTTTTGAGGGAGGAGATTGAATATTTGGATGAGAATAAATCTGTTTTAATTAGGGAATTGGAGAATTACGAAAAACTCAGTGCTATGCTCAGTAGCGCATTGGCTAATGAGGATCTGAAAAAATATATGGCAGATAATGGCCTGAGTGTGAGCGAGAAAGACAAGGTCAGGTTTG
>JAHIRL010000087.1 GCA_018818755.1 Patescibacteria group bacterium | reverse complement strand
TGATATGCCACATCTATCGAAGCGAGGGCCTTTTCTATATTATCAATGTCGGGGGGGAAATCGGCATTTTCGGGTATTGATTTTCCTATTTGATGCAAAGTATTTGACCCGATTTTCTCAGAAATTTGCTTAAAGGCATTTAGCCAATCCTGCTGAGGATACCATTTGCCGGGTTTAGGGTCATCTATATTATTATTAGATAATATCTGTAGGCCCATATTCTTCATGGTGCCCATGCCATTGGCAATTGCCAAAACAGTTTGTCCGTTCACTTCTACATTTGGATTGATAGCTTTAAATTGTGTCATGGTAGATTGTTATTTTTTATCGCGAATATTGTATCATTTTCTAAATGATTTATCATCTGTTATGAGCTGTGTGTAGAGCATGGCTAAGATGGGATGAGGAAGCGTTCCCGTTCTACCATTCGTCGTCAGGTTAGCCGGAAATGGCCTTTTGGTTGTTCATTGCTTCTTACATGTGTTCTGCTTCGCCATACGCAATTGTCCATTTTGCTTGTTTCTGAGTGCTGTCTACTACTGACTCCGGAGTATCGGTTTTTGGGCTGAACTCTTCCGCTGTGGCACCAAGTGTATAATGCTCGGTTTTAAATACTCTCAAATCACCTCTTGCATCAAATGATGTGCTATCAATAGTAGTGATGGTTGGCTCTTTATCTTCGAATTGTACTTCCACTGCATCGCCTAATTGTGGTCCATTTTTAGACATAATTATTTTGGTTAAAATAATATTAGTCTGAGTTTTACACCCTATGTTTGTTTTGTCAAATTTTCCGAGGAATCATCTAGCGGAATGAACCGGAGATATTGCTGTTGTGACCCATAACAAAACTAATTGGCGGAGAGACAGGGATTCGAACCCTGGGAGGGTTGCCCCTCAATAGTTTTCAAGACTATCGCTTTCGACCACTCAGCCATCTCTCCGTATTCCTTTTTAGCCCAACCAATATAGGAAATCTCTGCCAAAAATGCAACTACATTTCTTCGATCACCTCAATCACCAACAATTTTAGGCCGTTTTTGAGGATTTGGCTAACTGCTTCAACAATTTTTAGGCGTCTTTCGCGCTCTTTCTTGTTTTCGGCACTTAGGATTGGGATACTATTGTATATTGAGTTGAATTCTTGGGCGAGATCGTATAAATAATTGGCTATTAGGTTTGGTTTGTATTGCTCCGCGGCTTGGGCTACGGCTTCGGGGAATTTTGGAAAAAATGCCAATAATCGCAATAATCTTTCTTCGGCATCTGCGGGGTCTTTTCGAGTTTTTGTTTCTTCTGCGGATTTTCGTAAAATACTGCGGCACCTGGCATAAGCATATTGCAAGTAAGGACAAGAATTTCCATCCAAACTCAACATTTTGTCCCAGTCGAAAGCAATATCTGTACTGCGGTTCTGCGATAAAACACTATATTTTACTGCTCCAACTCCGATAATCTCTGCAATCTTTTGCTTGTCTGCAAGATTTGGGCTTTTTTCTTCCAATAATTTCAGACTGCGTTCTTTGGCTTCGTCCAAAACCTCATCCAGCAAGACAACAGTCCCCTTTCGGGTACTCATTTTTCCATCTTTCATGTGCATTCTGCCAAAATTTACATGTACACACTCGCCGTGATACCAGGGGAATCGCTCGAATCCCTGAAACAGTTGCTTAAAATACAAATTCTGCGCCAAATCCACCACATACAAAATTCGTACAGGTCTAAACTCCTCTATTCTATACTTTGCTGTGGCAAAATCCCGGGTGGAATATAAGGTGGCACCATCTTTTTTCTGGACAACAAGTGGAGCCATATTTTCGTCATCATAATGTACAACAAAAGCTCCTTGCTCCCCTTTCTCAAAAATCCTTCGCTCTTTGCCATCCTTCAAAATCCCTTCCAACATATCTTCGTAAAAACTCTCGCCCTGGATCTTATCAAAATGAATGCCGCCCAATTTATCATATGTTTTCTGCAAATCTTTCAAACTTTCTTCTACAAACCATTGCCACAATTTCCTGTTTTCCTTGTCTCCTTGCTCAAATTTTCTAAACTCCTCGCGCCCGGCATCCTCCAACTTCGGATTTTCCTCGGCCTCATTATGGAATCGCACATACAATTTTAGAAGCTCGTTTATGGGATCTGCCTGGACTTTTTTCTTGTCTCCCCATTTTTTAAAAGCGTAGGTAAGTTTGCCGTATTGAGTTCCCCAGTCACCAATATGGTTGATTGCCACACAATTAAAACTTAGCTCCTCAAAAATATTATTGAGGCTCTGCCCGATAATGGTGGAAAGTAGGTGATGAACGCCTAGGGGCTTGGCGATATTTGGTGATGAGTAGTCGAGAACTATTGTCTTTTCACGGCCAACATTCGTTTTCCCAAAATCGTCCTTTTCTTTGAGAACTTGTTTTAGTTCTTCTTTGAGCAAGTCTTTTTTGAGACGGAAATTTATGAAACCCGGAGCGGCAACTTCAACTTCGAAATCTTCTGTGGGGAGGTTTTTGGCGATTTTTTCGGCAATGTTTAAAGGGGTATCTTTGAGATCTTTGGCTAGTTGCATCGCGATATTGCAAGCGTAGTCGCCGTGATCGCGAATTAGGGGGTGTTCTATTTTCGGTTCTGGGTTGAGGATGTTGGAGTATGCCAACATCACAGCTTTTTCGACAGCCAGTTTGAGTTTTGATTTTAGAAGCGTGGGGGCTTCCAATTGCAATTTTTTGTCTTCTTCTTGTAACAAAGTTTTTTGTTTAGGTTCTTCTTTTTCCTTAGAAGGGGACTTCAGAGCTTCCCGGGCTTTTTTTTTTAACTCTAGCTCCGCTAGATGGTGTACTTTTTCCTGAGCTGTGACCTTGGAATCGTTGACATTCGTCCTTCCATCCACCCCCAGATCCAGCTCCGGATTTTCTTCGTTCAAAATATAAGGTTCTATTCTTCCTCCGATGTATTTCATCATAGCATTTGCGACTTCGTTGACAACGGAGCCAAATTCGTCCATGTGCATTTCTCCCATATCTTCAACTAAAATCAGGGCATTAACGGTTTTTTCAGTAAATTTTGTGCGCTCACATTCGCGATGGTTCCAGTATCGACAAGTTATTCCTCCGGAGTCCATATATGCCACCTCTCCTTCTTTGGCCTCCTTTACATCGATAGAACCCATTGGCCTAAAAGCCTCTCCACCTTTGGTGTATTTGAGTTCCAAATCTCCACAAAGCCAATCCAAATCTTCGCCACCAATCGGCAATAAATATTTGAGGGAAAAGTAATTATACAAATCCACTAAGGGGTTGATGTGAGAGATGTCTCCGCCGGCCACAAGCCTTTGCAAAAGTGCTTTGACGGAAGGAGCCTTTTTTTTCGGATTTATCCCGAATTTTCCATAAGCCTGATTCCAAACCTTAATTCGAGATTCGTCGTCTATTATTTTTTTGCTAAATTCCGTTCGTCTTTGGGCACAAACGCCCCTAAGCAAACTCTCCAGGGCCGAACTGCGTTTTTCGTTGTTTAGCCCTTTTACGATGATAGCTCCGGCTTTGAAGTCCGGATAGTCTGCGAAAATTTTTGGATCAATCTTTAAGTGCATGTTTGTATTCTACTGAAAATGTTTTCTGGTTCATAGGGGATTTTTGCGCTTTGCGCTTGTTGTTTTTCAACTTTTATGCAATTATTAGCGGTGTTGAAATTAAAAATATGAGTTCCGACATAATCATTCTGGCTGTTCTTATTGTGTTTTCCGCCATCTTTTCTGGTAGCGAGACGGCTCTTGTGTCTTTGACAAAATCAAAAGTGAACGAGTTGGCCGACAAGAAAGCTGCCAATAGCAAGATCCTCAAAAAACTTAAATCTGATCCGCACAAGCTTCTAATTACCATTCTAATTGGCAACAATGTCGTTAATATTGCGGCAAGTGCTTATGCCGCGCTTATTTTTACTGAGGCTTTTGGTAATTCCGGTGTGGGGATTGCTACTGGGGTTATGACATTTTTTATTTTGGTTTTTGGAGAAATCACTCCCAAATCTTTTTGTCATCAACATTCGATTGGTGTTTCACAGGTTATGGCTCGTCCGATTTACTATTTACAATTATTGCTTTTCCCGGTGGTTTGGATTTTGGAGAAAATTACCGGCATTGTTAATATGATTTTTGGTAGAAAAAATAATATAACCGTTACTGAAGGGGAACTTTTGGCTATGATAAAAATTGGGACTAAGGAGGGAAGTATCGAGAAACATGAACAAGAATTGATTGAAAATGTTTTGGAGTTTAATGATATTAGGGTTGAGGAGGTGATGACGCCACGGGTTGCGGTTGAGGCTCTGGATTCTTCAACGACTATTGCGGAGGCTGTGAAGTTTGTTATTAAACATTCACACTCACGAATTCCTATTTATGAAGGCAGTATGGATAGAGTGAGTGGGATTCTTTCTTTAAAAGATCTTTTGCATCATTGGGACAAACATGATGGCCGCAAGAAACTTAAGAATCTTAAGTTACCGATGCCTCTGGAAATTCCGACAACCAAAAAAATCAATAAGCTTTTCCGAGATTTCCAACGTAAACATGTGCATTTTGCGATTGTAATAGATGAGTTTGGAGGAACCGCCGGAATTGTGACTATGGAGGATTTGCTCGAGGAAATTGTTGGAGAAATTGTCGATGAATATGATGTTGCTGAAAAACCGATTGAGATTATCAATAAAAATTCCATTTATGCGAAAGGCTCAACTCTGCTCGAGGATATCAATGATTATTTCCGCCTAAAGATTGCCGATAATGATAGAGACACTTTAAATACACTTATTCTTGAAACAATTAGCCGCTTTCCCCGGGAGGGTGAAGTGGTAAAATTACCCTATGTGAAGATTAAAGTTTTGAAGATGAATAAAAATGTTGTGGGTAAGGTAAAAATTACAAAAACTCCCCAGCGAGACAGAAGGTAATAGTGCAGAGTTATATGCCCCTTGATGTTTACGACTTTTTTTGCTATAATAAAGTGATATTTTCAATATATATACAAAAATAAAAACTAAAACAAATACCATGAAAAAAATTCTTGCTTATGCACTGGCTTCTCTCCTTGCCCTCCCACTATACGCCACAACGGCTTTAGCGGCCGGCGAGATGCTTGAGGAGCTCGATGTGACAGATGTTACAGCCACAGCTTACGACTCCGCTATTAGGCTGGAGTGGACAGCTCCAGAGTATGACGGTGAAATTGCCGGTTATCAAGTTTGGTACGACACCACTCCAATTGATGAGGGAACCGAGTATGGCAATGTTCAGGATGTTGGCAATGTGACCTCCTATACTCTTACAGATCTTGAAAATGGAACTGCTTACTATTTTTCTGTTACAGCCTATGATGCTGAAGGAAATGAGAGTTTCAACTGGACATATCCAGAACCAAGCGCCACTCCTATGGCCGATGCCGGAGAGTTTGAAGATGTTGATCCTCCACAGGTTTATGAAGCTGAGGCTCTTAATAAGGAGGAAGTAAAAGTTGTGTTTACGGAGGCTGTTGTATTGCCGGAAGATTATCCGGAAAATGCCTTTTATGTTGAAGATATGGAAACTATTGAACCTTTAAGAGTTATTGATGCGCAAGTTGATGAGGAAGATGAGACAGGTGAAACTGTTATTCTTTTGACTGACCCGCAAACACCTGGAAATAATTATAGTGTAACTGTAAATATTGATGTGACTGATAAAGCCGGTAATCCAATTGTTAGTGGAACGGCTGACTTTGATGTTTTTGAAGGAAGCGACCTTGAAAGGCCGGAAAACGGGCCTGAAGTTATGGATGCTGAAGTGATCGATGAAACTCATGTTCTTGTGAGTTTTGATAAAGCTGTGCTTTTGGATGTTGATCCGGCAGTGAACTTTGTGATTACTGAAGAGGATGACGACCTTGTTTCTCTTGAAATTATGGAAGTGAGTCTGGAGGTTAATGCCGATGGACTTGAAGATGGAGCTGTTCTTATCACTACAAGCGAGCAAGGTGATGTAAATTATATGCTTACAGTTAGCGAACTTTATGATGCTGATGGATTTGTTGTTAATCCTGAAAAAAATACTTTTGTCTTTGCCGGTGGCGGAATGTCCATGGGCGGAGATGATGATGACGATGATGATGTTATTGATGGGGATGTTCCTACTCCTAAGGATGTGGCCAATTTTATGGCGAAGAAATTTTATGAAGCTGAGCAGTGGAGAGTGGAACTAAGCTGGAATGTGCCAAGTGACAATGTTGGTCTAATTATGGAGCAAGTACTTTATATGAGTGAGAACAAAGGCGAGGACTATAAAGTGAAAGCCAGCCTGGAGCCTGAGGTTGAGGAATATACTGTTGAGGATCTGATGGCCGGTGAATACTGGTTTAAGGTTACTCAGAAGGATGATGAAGGGAATGAAACTGATGGAGATATTATCAAAGTGGTTCTTTCCGAAACCGGACCGGGAATGGCGGGACTTGTCCTTGTGTCTCTTGGTCTTGGAAGAGTGTTTAGAAAGAAACGAGTTTAGACTTCTAACATTTAATTTAGAAAAACTTTAAACATGTCGTCTATAATAGGCGGCATGTTTTGTAGATATGTAATTTTTGGGCTGATGGTGGCGGGTTTTTGCCTGGGGGTGCTCTGGTGGCAGATGCCGAATGATAAGTTGCAGGTGAGCTTTTTGAATGTGGGGCAGGGGGATAGTATTTTTATTAAGACACCTGAGAATCATCAGATTTTGATTGATGGAGGACCGGAAAATACTGTGCTGGAGCAGTTGGACCTGGTAATGCCTTATACTGA
>JAHIRL010000009.1 GCA_018818755.1 Patescibacteria group bacterium | reverse complement strand
TATTTCGCCCCATACCTTAAACCCTACTTTTCATCCGCGACCAATTCCTCCTCAATACTTACCTCAAGATTACCAGTTTTTCCCTTTTTCCAGGTAATAATATTGAGCCTGTCTGCATTGATTTCCGTCCGCCAATGCTTTTGACCATCCTTGTCCTCAAAAGAGTGATTTTGAATTTCACCTTCCAAATACAAAGCCATCCCCTTTTGCAAATACTTTGAGGCAATTTTCGCCAAACCATCCCAAGTATTTATCCGATGAAAATCTGCAACTTCCATCTTTTGCCCATCCTTATCCTTTTTATAGCGATTTGTTGCTAAAGGAAAAGTTGTCACTGTGTGCCCACCTGAGGTTTCTCGCATTTCAGGATTTGCTGCCAGATGCCCCATCATAATTACTCGATTTACGCTACGCATAATAAAGAGGTTAAAAAATATCTGACTCAGGTTTATCAAAAAGATATTAAATTTTTTTAAATTAAATTTTAGAACTTTACCTACAAGCCAAAAAAAAGTATATTTTTGTCATGTTTACAGGAATTATTAAAGAAATTGGCAAGGTGACAAACGCCGAAAAATCGGGAAAAAACCTGAAGCTAAAAATTCAAACTCAAAAAATTCTCGAGGACAAGAAAATTGGTGATTCCATTGCTATAAATGGAGCTTGCAGCACAATTGTAGAACTGGAGGATAAAGAGTTCACAATCGAAGCCATGCCCGAAACCCTGGAAAAAACGAACCTCAGCCTCCTCACAAAAAATTCGCAAGTGAATCTGGAAGATAGCCTGCGGATGGGAGACAGGCTAGATGGACACCTCGTACAAGGCCACATCGACGGCATGGGGGAAGTAAAAAAATCAGGCCAAATCCTTCAAATATCCTTCCCAAAAAAACTTGCCCAATATCTAGCCCTAAAAGGATCAATAACAATAAACGGAGTGAGCCTAACAATTTCCGGATTAACAGAAAACAGCCTAAGCGTAGACCTAATCCCCCACACCCTCAAAGAAACAAACCTATCAAAACTAAAAACCGGAAATAAAGTAAACCTGGAGATCGACACAATCGCCCGCTACCTAAAATCCCTACTGGACAACAAAGAAAAAGAAACAAAATACGAATATTTAACTGAAAGAGGATTTTTATGAAAATAAACGACAATAATCTGAAACTTGATGGCAAAGATCTAAAAATTGCGATAGTTCTCCCATATTTCAACGATAAACTTGGGCTAAAACTTTACCAATCCTGCAAAGAAGAACTGATCAAGCATGGTGTCGAAGAAAGCAACATCAATCTAACAAGAGTTGCCGGAGCCCTGGAAACCCCCTTCGCCGCACAAAAAATCATCAAAACCCAAAAACCGAATGCCCTCATAGCAATGGGGATTGTGATCCGCGGAGAAACCCCCCATTTTGACCTAGTCGCCCAAACAACCCATCAAGCCCTGATGAACATCCAGCTAAAACTGGAAACACCAATAATTTTCAATATTCTCACAACCGAAAACCTAGCCCAGGCACAGGCCCGCATCCACAAAGGAGCGGAAGCCGCCCAAGCCGCAATCATCCAAGCAAAACTCTAACCTCACAATATGAAACTAAAAACTTTGCAAGACATCCCAGAGATCAAAGGGAAAAAAGTTCTTTTGCGTGTAGATTTTAATGTCCCACTAACAGATACCGGCGAAGTGCAGGACGATACACGCATTGTGGAAAGCCTAAACACAATAAACTACCTGCGGCTCAAAGGCGCAAAGCTAATAATTCTCAGCCATCTGGGAAGACCGGGCGGAGAAGTGCGAGAAGAAATGCGACTCTCAGCAGTAGCCGCCCATCTGCAAAAGCTAATTGACCACCCAGTTAAAAAAATTAACCAAACAATTGGCCCCGAAGCCCAATTTGCCGTAGATGAGCTAAAAGAAGGCGAAATCCTGATGCTAGAAAATGTAAGATTCCACAAAGAAGAGGAAGAATGCGAAGAGCTCTTCACAAAGGCCCTAAGCAAGCTTGGCGAAATATTCGTCAATGATGCCTTCGGCACCGCTCACAGACGCCACAGCTCAACAGCAGGCCTTGCAGACTATCTCCCAGCCTACGCCGGACTTCTAATCGAAAAAGAAATGACAGCCCTCTCCCCCATCATCCATGAAGAACCCATCCGCCCCCTCACAATGATCTTTGGCGGAGCCAAAATCGACACCAAAATTGGCGTACTTAAAAACTTCATCGAGAAAGCCGACTACTTCCTGATCGGCGGCGGACTTGCCAACACTTTCCTGGCGGCAGCCGGATACAATGTTGGCCAATCACTATTTCAAAAAGACAAACTCGAACTCGCCCGTGAAATAATGCTGGAATGCGAAAAGCACCACGAAAAACTGATCCTTCCAAAAGATGTGGTTGTCGCCAGCGAAGTAAGCGAAAATGCGCAAACCGCAAATGTCCCCATTGAAGATGTAATCGGTGACATGAAAATCCTCGACATCGGTAAATGGACAGCAGAGCGCTACTGTGAAATAATCCGCAAATCCGGCACAGTTATCTGGAACGGCCCCCTCGGCCTCTCCGAACTCACCCCCTTTTCCCAC
>JAHIRL010000086.1 GCA_018818755.1 Patescibacteria group bacterium | reverse complement strand
GCGATTGTTTGGAATTGGTTCTGACTGATCGTGATTATGACCTTTTGGAAGATGCTAAGGGGTTGAATCCCGATCTGACAGAGGTGATTGAAGCTATCATAAATGGTGGGAGTTTGAATTTTTCGGATATCCTGGAGTTGAAGGAGTATGGTGTTCCTGCTTTGATTTATTATGGAAAATTTGAGCTGTTGAATAGTGTGTTTAGGCAAATTCTTGATGAAAGGAGTTTTGATGAGGCTTTGCAGATTGGAATTTATTACCTTTTGATTTTTGGTGCGTTTGAAATGTTGGAAAGGCTTGAAAACGGATTTTGTATTGAGACTGATTTTGATTTTGTGTTTAAGTTTGCCGAGAGTAAGGGGGTGGATAAAGAAACTTTGAGGGGGATTTTTGCCAATAGGGCTAAGTATATTGGCAGGACTCAAGGAGATGTTGTGAATGAAGATGCCTTTGTTGGGCAAATGTATGAGGAAATATTTGAGGAGTCTAATAGATTGACTCATCTTAGATACAATGATCAGCCACTGCCACTTCTAATTGCGGTAGCAATTCGCAGTAAAATGGATATTTGCTAATTGATCTTTTGGCTTTTTTATGGTAAAATAGTGTATTAAAAATAAAAACAAAAATTATGAAAAAAGGTTCAAACATTCTTCTTTATTTGGGAATACTTGCGATGATTGTTTTGCTTGCTTACGGTGCTTACAATTATTGGCAAAAAAGTTCTTTGTCCAAAGCTTCCGTGGTTTTGGCCGATCAGTATGCTCAGCTTAATGCCGAGGTTAAAAAGTACGAGAATGATCGTATTTTGGAGGTTGTAAATGCCAAGCAGGCAGTGGCAGAGTTTAGATCGGAGTATATTTATTGGTCTAAAATTGTGGAAATTTTACAGAATACTCTTCCCAAAAAAGGAAAGAGAGATCTTGTGGAGATTTTGTCTTATTCCGGATCAAGTACGAAGGATATTGAAGTTTCTATTCAAACCAGGCCGGAAAGTGTGAATCCTTATTTCGATGTGGCTGATGTTATCGAATCTTTTGATTTGAGTGATAATTTTGTTGATGGTTTTGTTGCTTCGATTTCCAGTTCTACCGACATGGAGGGAAATGAGGTTCTTAGTTTTAGTTATAGTGGGGCTTTTGAGGAGGCGGATAATTCCGCTGAATCGGCTCCTGTTTCCAGATAATCATTAACTTATAATAAATATGTTAGAAGCAAATGAAAAAAATGAGATAGAAATGAAAACAAATTTTAAAAGTAAGCCTGTGATTGGGGCGATTTTGATTATTGCGGCTGTGGCTTTATATGTTTTCTTGCTCAAACCTCTTGCCGGTGAAGTTTCAAATCTCAGGGCGGATGTCAGCACTAAAAAAACTGAGGTTGAAACTTTGAATGCTAAGTTTGAGGCTTTGGAGTCAGCAAAATCCTCTAATCAGATTACGGAGGTGACGGCTTCACAGATTGAAGATAAAGTTCCGGTAGGAATGAATCAGGATGATGTGATTCGTGAGCTTATTTTGATCGCCGAAAAAAATGATGTTGAGCTTAATTCTATTAGTTTCGGTCGGGCTGGAAGTGATGTTGATGATATTGAGGCTTTACGGATAAGTGCTAGTTTTGAAGGAAGTAATACTGATCTGATCAATTTCCTCAAGGCGATTGAGACGGCGAGGAGATTTTTTAAGGTTAATTCTATTAGTGTAGCAATCAACACTTTGGATGTGACTGATTTTAAAAGGGCTAATTTTAGCCTTTCTCTTGAAACTTTTTACCAAGATAACTAATAAATATGCAGTTTGGTGGATTAAAAATAAATCAGGAGGAAGTTGCTACACCCAAGCCGCCTTTGAATGACGCGGGTCAGCAATTTTTGGTCGATGTGCAGGGAGGTGAGGGGATTTTGGATAAAGTTAAGGCGCGGAAGTCGAGTTTGGAAGATACGGTTGTTTATGGGGTTTATGATAATTCCAAGAAGAGTTTTTTTGAGAGGTTTAATGATTTTTTGATTGATAGGTCGAAAGTAGGCGTGCGTGATAAATCTTATTTTTTCCATATGTTGGCAGTGATGGTTGATTCCGGAGTGCCGATTGTTGAGGCGCTTAAGGTTCTGGCCGGTTATACAGATAATGTGCGGTTTTCGCGGATTATTAATACTGTGGCTCATGATACGGAGAAGGG
>JAHIRL010000085.1 GCA_018818755.1 Patescibacteria group bacterium | reverse complement strand
GGTTTCAATAAATCCGTATTCGTTGATTTTTGCGTAGGTTGCCAGGTGAACAACCAAACCGATATTTGGTCCTTCCGGAGTGGCAATTGGGCAGATTCTTCCGTAGTGGGATGTGTGTACATCACGCACATCGAAGGAGGCTCGTTCACGGGAAAGTCCTCCCGGTCCCATGGCGGAGAGTCTTCTTTTGTGCTCGAGTTCCGCAAGTGGATTAGTTTGATCCATGAATTGGGAAAGCTGTGAGCTGGCAAAGAATTCTCTTAGTGCGGCGGTGATTGGGCGTGAGTTTATAAGTTGTGTTGGAGCGACTGTTTCTAGATCCATTACTGTCATTCTGTCTTTGGCGATTCTGTCTGTTCTAAGGATACCAACACGGAATTTGTTTTGTACGAGTTCTCCAACGGGGCGGATTCTTCTGTTTGAAAGGTGATCGATGTCGTCCGGTTCCCCCTCGCCGTTGTTTAGGGCGATTAGGTGTTTTAGAATCAAAACAAGATCCTCCACCTGGAAAGTGTGGAATTTTTTCTTGTTTGGGGTGTCGAGGCGGAATCTGTTGTTTAGTTTGTATCGAGCTACTTGTCCCATGTCGTATTTTCGGTAATCGAAAAACATGGTGTCGATTAGTGATTTTGCGTTTTCAGGTGTGGCTAAATCTCCGGGCCGGATTTTTTTATAAATGTTTTGGTACGCTTCTTCAACGGTTTTGGCTCCATCTTTTTCCAGTGTATTAAGGATGTAGTCGTGTTCGATGTCTAAAATGTCATCTTTGAATATGTTGAGAATGTCTTTGTCGTTTTTGTATCCAAAAACTCTTAGTAGGGAAGTGATTGGAATTTTTCTTTTACGATCTATTTTTACGGTAATAATACCTTTTTTATCTGTTTCGATTTCTAACCAGGCTCCTCTTTTTGGAATGATCTTTGCGTTGTGCATTCCCGGAGCTGCCGCATTGGTTGAAAAGAAAACTCCAGGTGATCGAACAATCTGACTAACCACAACTCTTTCGATTCCGTTTACAATGAAAGTTCCACGGTTTGTCATCAAAGGGACATTTCCCAAGAATACATCCTGTTCCTTAATTTCCCCAGTTTCTTTGTTAACCAATTGAACATGGACTTTTAATGGAGCTTCGTAAGTAAGGTTCTTGTTTTTTGCAATTTCGGCGTCGTATTTTATATCTCCTAGTGAGTGTTCAAGGAAGTGTAGTTCAAGTTTTTTACCGGAAAAATCCTGGATAGGTGTAATTTCGTCTAGTAGTTCACGAATTCCTTCGTCCAAAAGCCATTTGTATGAATTGGTTTGGATTTCGATAAGACTTGGAATTTCAACATTTTTGTCTATCTGGTTGCTGAAATATTTCCTATTTCCAACATTGTTGATTGTTGGATTGTGGTGACTTGTAAGCTTTGAAGCCTTGATAATGTTCTCGGTTTTTTTCTTTGCTGGTGCTTTGGCTTTTTCCACTTTTGCTTCAGGAGCTTTTTTGGTTGCCGGTTTAAGTTTTCCAGCTTTTACAGATGTTGGAAGCTTGGCTTCTTTTGCAGGAGCCTTAGCTTTAGGTTTTTGAGTCTTTTTGGAAGGTGTTTTTGTTTTTGGAGTTTTTTTAGCTGTTGTTTTTGGCATATCTAAAGATGGTCAAGGAAAATATTGTTGGGTACGCTACCTTCCTTAACATCATGAGTGTGTTGATAGCTTTTAGAATTTACGGGCTATCAAACGAATAGTCAAGAGATTTTTTTGGTGACTAGATTGCGGACTCTTCCTCTTTGGAATCTTCTTTTTTAATCTCAACATTTTCGTAGTATTTGTCGTAATACTTTTTTACATCTTTGAGATCATCGACGACTTTATCATCTTCGCCGGCGTGGAGATTTTTTGGGAGTATTTTAATGGAGATGGCTCCAGGATATTTGTCTTCTTTTAGTTTTGTAAGGAAGCTTTCCAAGGGCATTATTCCTTGTTTTGGGGGATAATACTTTTTGCCTCGGTAGACATTGGAGAAATGGATATTAACGAGGTATTTTTTAAAAACTCCGTAGGCACGCATCAGGTCTTTTTTGTCTTCACCTATGCGGGCTGTGTCTAAGGAGATATGTTTAAATTTTTTGAGTTCGGAACTGTTGCTTATGGCTTTTTTGGGGATGAATCCGAGAAAGGTTTCGGAAGAAGCGTTTTCCAGGGCGATTGAGATGAATTCTTTTTCGCGCAGTTTTGGAATTTCTTTTTTCATCCAGCTGGCAAGTTTAAAATTTAGAAGTTCGGGAGCTTGTAAGATAATTACTTTTGCATCAACTTTTTTGGCTACTTCGATGATTTTTTTAATTTTGGCTTCCGTAACCTTGTCTGGTGCAGAAATTGAGTGAATTGGAATTTTGTATTCCGCGGAGAGTTTTTTGAGGTAGTCTGCGTTATATGTGTCGAATTGTTTAAAATCTACGGAAAGATCGATGCCGTCGTATCCGGCGGATGCGGCAAGTTCGAAAATACGGTTTAATCCGTAACCTTTGAGGGAATCTGTAGTTAATGTAATCATGGTTTTTGTTTTAAACTCCCTATTATTATAGCACGGAAGGGGGATTTTGGGCAAGGGCTGGGATAAAGCATTTGACAGATATTTAATTGTGGATTAGATTTTGGTCTTATTTTACTTAATGTATGGATTATGGCAGAAGTAAAACCTCGTTGGGGGACTGATTCGGACAAATTCAATGCTTTGAAGTTTGTGAGTGATGAAACATGGAGAGTTCTTGAAGATGGGATGTTTGACGGGGAGTCAAAGCCTTATGTAGAGGAAAATCCGATTCCAATTATGTTGGGTGATGCGGCGGATGCGGTTAGTTCTGTACTTGAGGAGAAGGGTGAGCCGCTGAAGTTGAG
>JAHIRL010000084.1 GCA_018818755.1 Patescibacteria group bacterium | reverse complement strand
TGCCAATAATTATTCCCAAAGTTGTAAGCACGGTGCGTGCAACATTGTGGCGCAGGGCCGAAAGGGACATTTTTATTATTCCTCGATTAAACATTATTCGTATCTTAGTGAATCTATTGGATTAAGGGCGGCGGCTTTTTTGGCTGGATAGATGCCAAAAGTTACGCCTATAAACATTGAAATAAAAAAGGAAAGGAGAATCCCACTAAGGGGTACGCTAAATTCCCAATTATAATCGAGCCAACGCACAATTAGGGCCACCAAAAAAGAAAAAGCAGTACCACCGATAATCCCCAAAATGCCTCCGCTGGTTGTGAGCACCAAGGCTTCGATAATAAACTGATTTTTGATGTGAAATGGCTTGGCTCCAATGGCTTTGCGCAGACCAATCTCACGGGTGCGTTCCTTTACGGTCATCAACATAATATTGGTAATACCAATTCCTCCCACAATTAGAGAAATTGCGGCAATGGCGGCCAGAAAAAATCTCAAGCCTGCAGTTACTCCCTCAAAAGTTTCCAGGGCCTGAGAAAGCGACCTCACTGAAAAATCCTCATCTTCCGGATTCTTGATGTCGTGTCTGTAAGTTAGCAACCCTTGAACCCGGGCTTTGACTTCTTCCACCTGTTCCTCACTCTCAGCTTTCAGCCTCACATAATTCAAATGCTTAATCCCTAATAGTACTTTTTGGGCAGTGCTAAGCGGTACAAGAATTTGAGTATCCGGATTGCTCACCATGCTTGAACCTTTCTCCTCCAGCACCCCAATTATCCGAAAACTAACATTATTTATTTTGACTCTTTCTCCTACCGGATTGCTCAGAGGAAAAAGATCCTTTTTAATCCCGTAGCCAAGTACGGCAACCTTGGCCGTCGATCTTTCCTCTTGTTCCGTAAAAAATCTGCCCTCCTCCAAATTATGATTTTCCATTTCCGTATAGTTAGCTGTAACTCCCCGGAAATTCCCCGAAATACTACGAGACCCAGCCACAAGATCTCCCGTCCCACTCACATAAGAAGTGACCAATCGTACCCCCGGAACTTTGGCAATCTCCTGAGCGTCATCGTATGTCAAAGTTGTTATTACAATGCCAAAAGCAGAGGCAGGCGGCCCTTTTTCATCGCTTTTCCCCGGCAGGACCGAAAGGACATCCGTACCAATTTCTTTGATGGATGAAGTAATAAGGCTTTCTGCCCCAGCACCAATAGACATAATAGAAATAACTGAGCCCACTCCGATAATAATTCCGAGCATGGTCAAAAATGCCCTGATTTTGTTAGACAGTAGCCCTTTTAGCGCGAGTTTTATTACAAGATAGTACTGCTCCATTTATTTATTGAGTTTGTTGCTGATGATTTCACCGTCCTTCAATTTGATAATTCTCTTAGCGTAGGAAGCGACCTTGCTATCGTGCGTAACCATAATGATTGTGTTGCCGTCGCGGTTGAGTTTTTTGAAAATTTCCATGATCTCCTTGCCCGATTTGGAATCCAGATTCCCGGTGGGCTCATCGGCAAAAATAATTTTAGGTTCATTTACCAAGGCCCGCGAGATGGCTACCCTCTGCTGTTGTCCACCGGAAAGCTCGTTGGGATTGTGCTCCATACGATCTCCCAGTCCGGTAATTTTCAAGGCATTCTCAGCTTTTTGCACCTGCTCTTTATCCGAGATATCACCGTAAATAAGGGGGAGGCGCACATTCTCCAGTGCAGTCATTCGAGCAAGCAGGTAAAAAGATTGAAATACAAAACCAACCTTCTTGTTGCGGATATCGGCTAGCGAAACTTCATCGAAACTTTTGACCTTTTTGCCCTCGAAAACATAAGAGCCGTGGCTTGGCACATCAAGAAAGCCAAGTATGTTCATCAGTGTGGATTTCCCTGATCCGGAAGGGCCCATAATCGCTACAAACTCGCCCTCTTTTATTGTGAGATTTATGCAGTTTAGGGCTGTAAGGGAGATTTTCCCGGTATGGTAAGTTTTGCAAATTTTTTTAAGCTCAATGAGGTTTTTTGAGGGCATTGTTGAGGGATGAGGGTTGATGATATTTTAACAGGATGTTGCGGACTTTGGAATTATTTGTTTTCGTAGATTGCGTGTAATCCGATGCTTACAATCAATATTACTCCATCAGCTAGTGGCTTCCAGATAATCCTATATTTCATATCAATAGATATACTCCAAAATCCGTCCAGTTTCCCCTTGAGTTTGTGAAGTCTTAGTGAGGGGTGAAAAGGATTCTCTCTGAATAATTCTTCGCATTTGCAGGCTTTTTTTTGGATGGCTTTTGGTAAAGCTATGAATTGTTGTTCGAATTCTTTGTTGTAGTGAATTTCTTTTACCTGCATTTTATATGAGGTCGGCTAGGCTGTTTAATTTTTTGGTTTTGCCGGTTTTATAGTCTTTTTCGGCTTTTTTGGCCATTTTTACAAGTTCGTCTTCTGATATTAGGCTCTTTTCCAGTGCAAGCACATGAATGATGTATGCACTTGTTGATTTTTTTGCTTTTTTAGCTCTTTTTTCAATTTCTTTCTTTTTCTCGGCTGGTAGTGAAATGCTTAAAATAGATCGCATGTTGTGTCGGTGATGTAGTTGATTGTAATACAAGTGTATTACAGCCTCGATGGCAAGTCAACCTTTTTTCTAAGGGCAAATCCCCGGCTCTAAAGGGCAGTTTAAAACCGAGGATGACTAATTTTTTCTTTTGGGGGGGTAGTTTTTTGTTTTTGTTTTTACTACTCTTTCCCCTGTTCCAAAAGCTGCACTTTTTTCTAATGCGTAATTTTTATATCAATTTTTTTTAACAATTCTTTAAATTTTTTCTAAATTATTTTTGGGCTCGAGAAAACGGCCTTTTTGCTTTTGCAGTGAGGTTTTTTGGTTTACTGCGATTCGTTTTGTAAAATTATTTTGAAGATTTGTCTAGTATAAAAAGCATTTAGTTGCGGCAGGGTAAGCCCTATTTCTCATACAGAACTATTTCCTGTCCTTCTTCCAATCCGGACAAAATTTCAATTAAATCTTCCCCTTCCAATCCGGTCTTAACAATTCGCTTCTCTCGGCCATTTCCTTCGGCTTGGCCTGGCACAAAGACAAAAGTTTCCACCCCTTCATAGTGTAGAGCCTGTGGTGGGATTGTGAGTACGCCCATGGCTTGGGCGGAAAGAATATCCAGGTTGGCGGTCATTCCGGATTTAATTTGTTTGTATTGTTCGTAGAGAGGATCTCCTTCGGCAGGTTCATCCAGCAAAATAATGGCTTCGTAGTAGATAACCCCGTTTATCACGGTTTCGGCGGGATTCACACTAAGTACATGCCCATTGAAAATTACATCAAGCGGGAAAGCATCGAGGGT
>JAHIRL010000083.1 GCA_018818755.1 Patescibacteria group bacterium | reverse complement strand
GCAAGATAAATATGAAGCTGAGCAAGCTGCCGCTGCGGCACCAAAATATGTGGAACAGGACATGAGCGGCAACGGGGCTATGGAAGGATCTAAAGATGCACCTGTAACAATGGTGGAGTTTTCTGATTTTGAATGTCCTTATTGCGGACGATATTCAACAGATACTTACAAGCAAATAAAGGAGAACTATGTTGATACAGGAAAAATAAAATATGTTTTTAGAAATCTACCTTTAGGTTTTCATGCTGGGGCATACCCTGCGGCTTTGGCTGCTCAATGTGTGCGAGATCAGCTTGGAGACAGTGCTTTCTTTGAAATGCACAATGCTATTTATGCAGACCAGAGTGTATTGCAGGGAGATGCTGCTGCAGGTCTAAAGAAGCTGGCTCTTGAAGTTGGGGTAAACGGCGATGCCTACGATGGATGTATTGCCACTGATAAGTTCAAAGAAGAGATTACAAAAGATACAGCTGATGCTGCAAGTATAGGGATCAATGGAACTCCAGGCTTTGTTGTTGGAGGCAAAATTATTTCTGGTGCTCAACCTTACGCTGTTTTCGAAGCCGCTATCGAAGAGGCTTTGAATAGATAATAGGAAGCTTCAGTATTTTTCGTAAAGCATGAACTCAAATTTTATTCCTTTTTCTTCGGCTTCGCCTAGTTTGGTTTCTTTGTTGTATTTGGCGGGGACGCGTGGGAAGAAAGTGTCGCAGTCGTAGTCTTTGTCGATGTGGGTGATGTAGAGGCCGTCGAGATCGAGGTTTTCTACGGCGTATTTGTAGATGGATGCGCCGCCCATAATAAAAATATTTTCGATGGAGTCGTCTTGGCGCAGGCGTTCAATGGCAGTGTTGATGTCGTCAAATACTTCTTCTCCGGGGGCATCGTAGGGATCGCGGGAGAGGATGATGTTTTTGCGAGCGGGAAGAGGTCGAAATTTTGAGGGGAGAGATTCCCAGGTTACCCAACCCATCAAAAGGCCGTTTTCTTTGGCTGGATCTTTTGTGTTGAGGGTGGTGCGAGTGAAGTGGGCCATTTCTTTGCGAAAGCTCCAGGGCATGAAGCCATTTTTGCCAATGCCGAAATTTTTCTCGACGGCGACTATGGTGTAGATTTTTGAATTTTTCATACTGCGATTGGGAATCTTATAAGATCATCGTGGACATAGTTTTCGATTTTGAAATCCTCGTAGCCAATCTCCCAGAATGGTTTTTTGGGAATAGTGAGAGTGGGAAGAGGATGCGGTGTGCGCTTTAATTGTTCTTTTAGTCCATCCACATGATTTGAATAAATATGGGCATCTCCAAGTGTATGGACAAAGTAGCGGGGAGTCAAATTGCACTCCTGGGCGACCATAATTAGCAAGGCTGAATAGCTGGCAATATTGAATGGGACGCCAAGGGCGATGTCTGCACTGCGTTGGTATAGCTGGCAATCGAGGAATCCGTTAGCGACATTGAACTGAAAAAATGCGTGGCAGGGAGCGAGTTTCATTTTGGGAAGGTCGGCCACATTCCAGGCGCTAACTATAATTCTGCGAGATTCGGGATTGTTTTTGATCATGTCGATAGCTTTTTGGATCTGGTTGATGTGGGTCTTTTTGTATGTGTGTTGGGCTTCGTCGATGGGTTCAAATTTTTCCCAGTTTATCCATTGGTAGCCGTATAGTGGGCCAATATTTCCATCCGGATCGGCCCAATCATCCCAAATGTGTGAATGTGGAAGCAGACCGTCGTTGATATTTTTGGTGCCTTTGAGGAACCAAAGGAGTTCGTAAAAAACTGACTTGGTGAAAACTTTTTTTGTAGTGACGAGGGGGAAACCTTCGCGCAGATCGTACCTTCTCTGAGCCCCAAACACGGAAATTGTGCCGGTGCCGGTGCGATCTTCTTTCACTTCCCCATTTTCGAGGATTTCTTCTACTAGGCTTAGGTATTGTTTCATAGGATTTTTGTTAGTCGAACTTTATATGATTGGTGTCGAGGTCTTGAAAAACCCGACTACCCACAGTTTGGCTTTGGCCTTGGTATTTGCCGCGGTAAGGGTTCTCGGCTTCTTGGTCCATTTGGGCAAAAACCAACTGGCAGATGCGCTTGCCGGCTTTGAGGACAATGGGCAGAGAGCTTGCGTTGTAAAGTTCGAGAGTGATGCGGCCTTCGAATCCCGGGTCTACCCAGCCGGCATTTTGAATAAAAAGGCCGATTCTGCCGATGGAGCTGCGGCCTTCCACAAAGGCGGTGAGGTTGTTCGGGAGTTTTATGTATTCCTGGATAGTTGCTAGGAGGAAGGTGTGGGGTGGGATGGTGAATTCTGCGGCTGT
>JAHIRL010000158.1 GCA_018818755.1 Patescibacteria group bacterium | reverse complement strand
TACATTTAAAAATGTCTAGAATAGGTCAAAAACCGGTAGCCATACCAAAAGAAGTAAAGGTTGAAGTTAAAGACGGCGTTGTGTTTGTAGAAGGCCAGAAGGGTAAGCTTAACCGTAAACTTTCTGACAGGATAACTGTTGAGATCAAGGACGGGCAGCTTTTTGTTAAGCGCGTGGCTAATACAAAAATGGACAGGGCTTTTCATGGGTTATACCGGGCGTTGATTTCAAACATGATCAAAGGTGTTAACGAAGGTTATCTTAAAGAACTTGAGATCCAGGGCGTAGGTTTCCGCGCGGCTGTGCAGGGAAATGTGCTGAATATGGCTTTAGGTTTTTCGCACCCTGTGAATGTTGATATTCCCGAGGGGATCAAAATAGAAACTCCCAAACCAACTCAGGTGATTATCCGGGGCATTGATAAAGAGCTGGTGGGTAAGATATCCAGCGAGATCCATGATATTTATCCGCCTGAACCTTATAAGGGCAAAGGCATACGTTATCTCGGTGAACATGTGAAGAAGAAAGTTGGAAAAGCTAAGGCAACGGGAAAGTAAAATGAAAAGCAAAGAAGAATCCAGGTCTAAAAGGCATTCCAGGTTAAAGAAAAAGATGTTCGGCACTGAAAGCAAGCCGCGGTTAGTCGTACACCGCAGCTTGAAGAATCTCTCCGGGCAGGTTATTGATGACGCTAGCGGGAAAGTTTTATTTTCTTTATCAACTAATGATAAAGCGACAAAGCAGCAGTTTACCAAGGCAGGAAACGTAAAATCATCGGAAATCTTCGGCGAGCTTTTTGCCAAGGCCGCTAAAGAAAAAGGTTTTAGCAAAGTCATCTTTGACCGGGCAGGTTATTTATACCATGGCCGGATCAAGGCATTTGCTGATTCATTAAGAAAAGGTGGATTGGAGTTTTAAAATATGCGTGAATTCAATGTTGAGAAACAGTCAGACCTGATAGAAAAAGTTATTTCGATCAATCGTGTTACCAAGGTAACTAAGGGCGGTAAGAAACTGCATTTTAGCGCGCTGGTAGTTGTCGGCGATACAAAAGGCAGGGTGGGTTTTGCTTTGGATAAAGCTAATGAAGTTGCCGACGCGATCAGAAAGTCTTTAACCAAGGCCAAAAAGAACATTTTTAGAGTTACCCTGGAAGGCGCCACTATACCGCACGAGGTTATCGGCCATTTTGGCGCGGCCAAAGTTATGCTTAAACCGGCTTCAGAAGGTACGGGTGTTATAGCCGCTGGGCCAGTGCGCGCGATCTGTGAAGCCGCCGGTATCAAAGATATCCTTACTAAGTGCCTTAAATCCAATAACCCTATTAATGTGATTAAAGCTACTGTCCAAGGCCTAAAAAGCCTTAAGGCTTAAAAGATGAAAGAGAAAACTCCTAAAAATTCTAAAGAAACTCCTAAGGCAGAAAGCAAGCCACAGGTAAAGAAACCAGCGCTTAAAAGCAAGGTTGTCAAAATCGCGCCTGTTGCTCTGGTAATAAAGAATGCGAAGGACCTGTTAGGTTTGCATAACATTAAAGCTCCTTATGGGGCGCACAAGAAACGCAAGCTTCTTGGCCGCGGCCCGGGCTCTGGACACGGTAAAACATCCACGCGTGGAAGCAAGGGCCAGACCTCACGCGCCGGCAGGCATTTTTACCTGGGGTTTGAAGGCGGGCAATCTCCTTTGATCCGCAAAATGCCTAAGCGCGGATTTGTGAGCAATTTTAAGAAAGCTTACCAGGTAGTTAACCTGGAGTTATTAAATAAGATTAAAGAAAGCACGATTACCCCGGAAGTTTTGAAAAAAAACGGATTGATCCGCGATGAGGCAAAATTAGTCAAGATTTTAGGAAACGGCAGCATAAAGAATCCTGTTACTATCCTGGCTCATGCTTTTTCAAAACGCGCAGCGGCCGAAATAACTAACGCCGGTGGTAAGGTTCAAATCCTAAATGTTTAGTGCTTTAGTCAACGCATTTAAAATCCCGGATTTAAAGCGCAGGTTGTTAATTACGGGCGCGCTTATTG
>JAHIRL010000082.1 GCA_018818755.1 Patescibacteria group bacterium | reverse complement strand
GTCTTTACGATTCTGTTTATATGAATTCTTTGCTGGTTCCGCGAGGTTCTAAGGTCTCCGTTTTAATTGATCGCGTAGATGAGAGATTTAGCGATCTTTTTTACTCCAAACTTATTAAGGAATTTAAGCTTTCCCAGATTACGGATTCGGATTTGAAAGAGGAATTTGTTGCTGAGAATATCGCAAGAGATCGAGTTTATTTTGATGAACTCGAGAGAAAAACTTCTTCTAATATTTTGTCTAGAGGTAAAACTGTAAGTGACTCCATGTTTAGCGGGATTTACATGTGGTTTCAGGAAAACTTTACTTTGTTTGAATCTAAGAAGGAGCAGTGGCATGCGGATAGAAAACAGGCATATTTGCAGGATGCCGTTTATTATGCCGATACTAATCAGGTAGATAAAAGTGTAGAGGCTTTGCAAAGCTTTAATTCTTTGAATGGTGGATTTAGGGAAGATATGTTTGATGAGGAGTTTTTGCTTTATTCGGTGGATGATCCTAAATATCTGGTTTCTATGAATGTGCTTGAGCAGGCTTATCTTGCAGGGTATGAAAGGTCAGTTTTGAATGAACTTTGGTTGGATGTTTATGAGGCTATCAGCATTAATAATGTTTTTGCGGAGAAATCCTTACAAAAATATTTTAAATATTTGGATAAATATCTGGCGAATAATGATTTAGCTCCTGTTGAGTTGGAATTATTCTTGGCTTACCAAAACCAATTGCTTAGGAATTTGTTTATTAAGAGTCCTGTTATGTATAAAGAAGAGTATTTGCTTAAGAAGTATGATCTTGAGCGCGAACTTCTTGGTAATTATGATGAGTTTTTGCGGAAGGATTTGTCGCAGGATTATGTCAATTATAAGATTATATATATTAAAAGGTTGATGAAATTTTTCTTTGATGACGAGATCAAGGTTAGTGATGCCGCGGCGGCTTTGAGTCGTTTGGTTAAGGAAATAAATGAGCTTATGCCGCAGGAAACTTCGACAAAAGCTCTGTTTGAGTTTTTTGATGAACAGTTAAAGGATATTGGTGATTTTTGGGGATATCTAAAATCACCGGAATACAATAGTACTCGAGTTTACGGGGCTACGCATAAGGAAAGGTATGAGGTTTATTTGGAGGAGAGGCAGAAGTTGTGGAGTTTTATTGATGTCCAACAGGAAGTGATTGGAGAGGTGCTTGAGAGTGAGCTTTCTGTGGATGATATCGAGGCTGAGGTCCGGGCTGTTTTTGATCAAAATGAAAACATAAAATCTTTGATTCTTGGGAGTATTTTATCGGCTGATCAGAGATATGTTGAGGTGAAAGGAAATATTTTGGGATATTCTTTTGAGGCTGATTACGATCGAGATTTTGAAGCTTTGGTTAATGTTTTTGTTTATGGTGAATTGATTTCGGAGGATCCTGTTAAGTTGGAAAATTTAATTAGAGTGGTGGAGCAAAGGTTTAGTGAGTTGACGGATGTGGAGGTATCTGATGATGAGGATGATCTTACCCAAATTGAAACTCATGCTCAGAGGGTTGCAAGAATTTATATTGCCGGAGTGATTGAGAAGGCCGGTTTTGTACTTGATGAAAGCAATGTTGGATTGATTGATACTGGAAAATCTTTGTATGCGATTTCCAATGTTTATTTGGAAGGATATGATGATATTTTGGTGACTTTTGACTATAATGCTACGAAGGAGCTTTCTGAGAATTTGTATTTTGTGTACAAGGATAAGCCAATTGTACTTGAGGATCGTTATTCTTTGGTGCAGATAAAAGAAATGATTCGGGAAGGAATCGAGAATCTGGATCAATATGACGATAAGCAACCAAGAAGTAGGGCGGTTTCCAGATAGCTTTTACTTTTTTATGCACTTGTGATAAATTCTTTCTGCATTTTAGTTTTTAATATTCTTTTTTTATATGGCAGAAGCACAGAAACCAGTGAATAATTCCGATTATAGTGCAGATCAAATCCAAGTCCTTGAGGGGCTTTCCGCTGTGCGGAAGCGGCCGGGGATGTATATTGGTACCACTGATGTGGGTGGATTGCATCATTTGGTTTGGGAGATCGTGGACAACGCTATCGATGAAGCTTTGGCTGGGTATTGTACAGATATTATTGTGGTTATTCATAAGGATGGTTCACTTAGTGTTGATGATAATGGTCGTGGTATTCCGGTAGATAGACACTCTAAAACCGGAAAATCTGCTTTGGAGACTGTGATGACTGTGTTACATGCTGGAGGTAAATTTGGTGGAGGTGGATATAAGGTTTCCGGAGGTTTGCACGGTGTTGGTGTGAGTGTGGTGAATGCTCTTTCTTCCAGGGTTATTGCGCAGGTGTATCGAGATGGGAAGATTTATCAGCAAGAATATCACCGAGGAGATGCAGGGGGCGAATTGGAGATTTTGGGTGATACTAAAAAACAAGGTACTAAAATAACTTTTTATCCTGATGTGGAGATTTTTGATTCTGTGATTTTTGATTTTAAGACTATTGTCGGAAGGATGAGGCAACAGGCTTATCTTACAAAAGGTGTGCGGATTTCTATTGAGGATGAAAGAGAGAAGGGACAAAAATATCAGTTTTATTTTGAGGGAGGGGTTAAGTCTTATGTTCAACATTTGAATCAGGGGAAGGAGAATATTGGTGATATTGTTTATGTTGAAAAAGAAGTGGATGCAGGAGTGGTGGAAGTGGCTTTGCAATACAATAATTCTTTTCAGGAGACTATTTATACTTTTGCAAATAATATCCATACGGTTGAAGGGGGAATGCATCTAACCGGTTTTAAGACAGCTTTAACAAGGACTATAAATGCTTATGCTCGGAAGAATGAATTTTTGAAGGAGAAGGATGATAATCTTAGTGCTGAGGATGTGCGAGAAGGGCTTACGGCCATTATTTCTGTAAAGTTGGCTGATCCTCAGTTTGAGGGGCAGACAAAGAGTAAGCTGGGAAATGCAGAGATGAGAACGGCTGTGGATGCCGTTTTTGCTGAGGCTTTGACTGAATTTATGGGTGAGAATCCTGCCAGTGGTAGGGCTATTTTTGGAAAATGTCATTTGGCCGCTAAAGCCAGGATGGCCGCACGGGCCGCGAGAGATACTGTTATTCGAAAAGGTGCTCTTGAGGGGATGACATTGCCGGGTAAACTGGCGGATTGTTCCAGCAAGGATCCTTCTGTATCAGAAATATACATAGTGGAGGGAGATTCTGCGGGAGGTAGTGCCAAGCAGGGTCGAAATCGAGATACTCAGGCTATTTTGCCTTTGAGAGGTAAGATTTTGAATGTGGAGCAGGCAAGGCTTGATAGAATTTTGGGCAATAATGAGGTGAAAAATTTGGTAATTGCTATGGGTGTGGGTGTTGGTGAAACTTTCGACATTGAAAAATTGCGTTATCATAAAATTGTAATAATGACCGATGCGGATGTGGATGGTGCACATATTAGAACTTTGCTTTTGACTTTGTTTTATAGGTATTTTAAGGAACTTATCGAAGCTGGACATATCTATATTGCTCAACCGCCTTTGTATAAAATTGCTCAAGGAAAAAAGGTTAAATATGTTTATACAGATGAGGAGAAAGATGAGTATTTGAAGGAATTGGGAGTGGAAGATCCTGCTGAGGCTGAGGTTGTGGGAGAGGAAGGAAGTACCGAAGATGATAGTGATGAGGAAGAAATCGAAAAAGAAGAAAAAGATGTGGTTAAAAAGCCTGCCAAAAGATTTTCGATTCAACGATATAAAGGTTTGGGAGAAATGAATCCTGATCAACTTTGGGAAACAACTATGGATCCGGATAAACATACAATGTTGAAGGTAACTATTGAGGATGCCGAGCGTGCCGATGAGGTTTTTGATACCTTGATGGGATCTGAGGTGCTACCGCGAAAGAAATTTATTCAGGCTGAGGCGAAGAAGGTGGAGGCGTTGGATATCTAGATATTTTATTTTCTGTTGCCTTTCCCTCATTTCCCCCTATAATGTGGGGGCGTTATTTTTTAATCTATCTTGGAAGGAGGTGGAATTACTATGAGAGTTACAATTTGGAAAAATGATAAAGAATCAAGCGAGCGATCTATTACCCGCTTTAATAAGAAGGTTCAAGGTAGTCGAAAAATCCTTAAGCTTAAGGCTGAGAAGTTTCATGCTGCGAAGCTTTCCAAACGGAAAGTTCGGGATGCGGCTGTGTTACGAGAAGGATATCGAGCGATCAATAAGAAAAATGCGTTTTATAACTAAGTAAATTGTGGCGCTGGTCGGGGGGCTGGCGCCTTTTTTTTATGCAAATTGGAGAATTATTGCAAAAATCCGGAGGGGGATTGGATGCTGAGGTTCTTTTGGCCTTTGTTATTGGGGTAGGACGGGAGTATTTGTTAGCTCATGAGGAGGAAGAAGTTGATTTGCGGTTGGAAGACCTGTTCTTTTCTTACATGGAGAGGGCGAGGAATGGGGAGCCGGTGGCTTATATTGTGGGGGCGAAGGAGTTTTATGGTTTGGATTTTTATGTTGATGATCGAGTGCTTGTACCTAGGCCGGAAACTGAGATGTTGGTGGAGGAAGTTATTTTGGCTGTGCGGGAATTGGGTCGGCCGGCAAAGGTACTGGATGTGGGGACGGGGAGCGGCTGTATTGCTGTGAGTGTAGCGCGAGAGTTTGTTGAGAGTGGGGAGATTGATTTTGTGGATGCTGTGGATATTAGTGCGGATGCGTTGGAGGTGGCGAGGGTAAATGCTTTGAATCAGGGAGTTTCTGAGATTGTAAATCTTTTTGAAGGGGATTTGATGGAGGGAATTGATGAGGTTTATGATGTGATTGTGGCGAACCTGCCTTATATTGGGGAGGAAACGAATCGGCATGTGGCGGAAGGGGTTGAGAAGTATGAGCCTAAATCTGCGCTTTTTGGAGGGGGAAATGGGCTTGATCTTTATGAGAGGTTGTTTGAGCAGGTGAACGAGCTTGGTTTTGGGGTGTTGATTGGTGAGTTTTGTTATGGGCAGGGCGAGGAGATTCAGGAGTTGTTGGATCGTTTTTTCCCCGGAGATTTTGTGATTAAAAAGGATTTAGCTGGTATTGATCGGGTTTTTATTGTACAAGGGAATTATGCTAACTAATTTTTATGTTTTTAGAAAGTTTAGAAAAATTGGAAAAAGAATTTCTTGAG